>SLNH01000115.1 GCA_007133195.1 Nannocystineae bacterium
GAATGCAACGCCCTTTAGATATCTCCTAAGCATTACCTCTCCTCAAGGAGCTTCGCGCCCGCACTCGAAGCATAACGACCTAAGCGACGCCCGCGAAATCCGGCCCAAGGTCGCACGACCTTCCCTTCCTCCGCCGCCCGTCGCCCGGCGGATCTTAGCACTACCGCGGGCACCTACCGACGCCGCTGCAAACCGCACCCTGGCTTACCGACCCGAGATCGCGAAAATAGGCGCAGGTGTCCTCGCACGGGCGCCGGCATCCCCGAACGGGGCGAACGTCGCGCCAGCGCCCCGCTTCCGGCCGGGCGTGCACCTCCAGGGGGTGGCGACAACAGGTACGCCAGCGGCCATGCCGCACGCTGCTCAGGCGATTTCGTCAGGATCGACCCCGAGCTCGCGCAACCGGGCGGCGAGGCGCTCGGCCCGGTGAGCCTCTTCCTCCGCCCGGTGAGCCTCCGCTTCCGCTCGGCTAACCGCTTCGTCCACCATGCCGGAGAGTCGTTCCACGAGCTCCTGCGCGTCTAGGAGCTCGGCCGAGCCGTGAAAAAACCGGAGCCGACCCGCCTCCAGCGCTAGATCCAACTCGAGAACCCTCGACCCCCAGCGGCCCCCCTGGGGCACGATGCGCTGATAGCTCCCAGCCGCGGCATCGAGCCGCCACCCCGCGATCTGGCTGCGCAGGGGCTCGTAGACAAAATACTCGGAGATCCCCAGCCGCGCGTAGCGGTCCACATTGTTCTGGAAGTCCTTATGCCGATTTCCAGCGGCGTGGACCTCCAGCACCAAATCGAGACCCTTGCCCTCGGCGCTCACCACCCAGCTTTGCCGATCGTGAGGGTCGACCTCCAGCACCGCCAACAAGTCGGGCGCAAACATCGGCTCATCCGGGTAATAAACCGGAAGCTCCGACGACAAGTAAATCCGCCGCCGCGTCCGCCGGTAGAACTCCTCCAGCGCCCCCACCGCGCGGCTTTTCGACCGCCGGTGCAAATCGCCCTCAGGCGGCAGCGCCCGCTCCGGCTCAGACGGAAGCGACGCGACGATTCGCCGCCGCTCTTCCTCCGACGCCCGATCCCACACATCCTGCGGCGGCGCCCGCGGGTCCCGCGGATCTACGATGAAGCGCGCTTCTCCCACCCCGAAAGCTTAGCACGCAGCCCCCGCGACACCGCCCACAGCTCACCCCGAGCGGGTTTCCCACTACTTGCCCAATCTCGCGCATTGCCTCCGCCCGCCTCGCTCGCGCCCGCCCCGCCCCCGACGACGCGCCCGGGTGGTCGCGTGCGTGCGCTTTCCGACGCGCCTGCCTTGGCGATCGGCAGATGACCGGACCGGGAAGCTCCCCGTGCCGAAGGCTTGCAACCGAGCTCCCGGCGGCGAAGTTTTTGCCGAGTGCCCGCCGCTTCGGAGGGTGCGACGCCTGTCGGCGCCGCGGTACCGTTGCCGCAGCCGCTCCCAACGTGGCGCCAATTCGGGGTTTCGCGTGAATCGCTTCAGGGTGACGAAATGTGCACGCTCTCGGAAGCGCACATGCGAAAGCCCACCGGGGGCTGCCCCCCGGTGGGCTTTTCTCGTCGAACGTAGCCGCTAGTGCGGCTTATTCGGCGAACTGGATGCTGTTTACGTATTCTACGAGGGCTTCGATGTCATCGGCGCTGAGGTTCTCGGTGTTGCCGTGAACGTTACGCTCGCCGGCCTCGTTGACCGCGAAGCCGGTCTGTCCGCTGCCGAGCGCCGCGTGGCCGGGGCCGACGAGGCCCTCGACGATGCTGTACGCAGTACCGGGCCGCATGTAGTTGGGCTGCCACCACACGCCCATGAGGGATGGCGTCGCGACCTTGGCGTTCTGGGTACTGCCGCTCGGGTTACCTGGGATGAACCCGCGCTCGATCTCGTTCAGGTTGACGATGGTGAGGACCTCGAGAACGTCGTCGACCCGATTTCCAGACACCCTGCGCGGATCCTCGAACTCCAAGCAGACGTTGTCGTCGAAGCAAAACGGCACGAACATGTCGAGATCCGTGTGGATGTTCGGGGTGTTATCGGCGCCTTGGCCCGCACCGATCTCGGCAGCGAGCGCGTTCGTGGTCTCCCTGGGCAGCTGATCGCCCTGGCCTGCGAGAAGCCCCTGGTCGATCATGTCATCTTCGAAGGTCTCGATGATGTCGTTGATCGCGTCCCAGCCGGGCCCGTGAGACCGGCCGTCCCGGAACCGCTCCTCGGGGATATGGCAGTTTGCGCATTCCGCGGATTGGAACAGCTCCGCGCCTCGCGCGATCCGCTCGGACTGCTCGCCGTCGAGGAGACCGCGCTCATTGAGGAAGTAGGTCGGGTTCGGCGGCATCCGCACCCACGCGCCGCCGTACCAGTCGATGAACGCAGCCAGCTCGGCGCGACCGATACCTTCGACCCCGAGCTCTGTCTCAGTAACGTCCTGAATGAACGCCTCGGCGGCCTCTTGTCGCTCATCGACGATGAGCCCGGCGATTTCGCCGATGAAGTCGTCGTTTACGTCGAAGTCATCGGCTCTGGCCTCCAACTCAGCGAGGCAGGCGTCGCGGATGTTGTTCTCGTCGAACTCCGGGTCATTCACGTTGTTGATGAGATCGCCGTCGATGTCTCCGAGCCCTTCTCGGTCGTCGAGTCCGACGAGCCCCGCCCCCTCGGCGAAGCCAAACGTAGCGATCTCACAGTCACCGCGGCTTTGGGCGGTAAACGCTAGCGACAGGTAGCTAAGGTTCTCGAACGAGTTGTTCCAGAAGTAGTTGCTCGTATCGACGAGATTCCAGTTCGGAATCACCTGGTTGGCTACCGTCGGCGCGCGCGTTCCGTTGGCGTACGGAATGCCGTCGGCGAGGAGCTCATCGACGTGGCAGCTCACGCACGACTTGGTCCCGTCGTTCGACCACTTGGCGCTTAGAAAGCCCCACTCGCCGCGCTCGATGTCGGTAGCCGGGTACGCCGGCGCCGCGTATTCGAGATCGATCGAGCCTAGCTCCACAGCCCCGTCCACATCGAAGATCTGGAGGGTTTCGCTCCCCCAGTTGACCACGAAGAGCTCCTCCCGCTCGTTTCCGTCGTTGTCTACGCCAATATCGAACTCGACCGCCTTGGGAGCGATGTCCGTCTCCACGACGAAGTCCCCAGGCTCGAGATTCAGGTTGTTCGGAGCGCCTGCCAGCACCTCGAACTGTTGAACCACGTCCGAGCCCTTCCAGGCGACGAAGATCTCGTTATCGTCCTCGCCTCCGCGAATCATGTCGGCGCCCACGGCGCCTTCGATGATCCGCTTTTCTTCTTGATTGAAGTGGTTCTGATCCGCCTCGACCACGTCTGTGTACTCGCGGAGGATGTCCTGCTCGAAGTTGGGATCGATCTGGACGATCTGGTTGCGCAGGTCCTCGAAGTTGTAGGTGGTCGTGTCATTGAACTTCGCGCCGGGATGAACGACCTGGCCGTCGATTTCGATCGGGCCAGGCTGCGTCACCTCCGAGGGGAGGATGTTTTCCTCATCGTCCGACGGGAAGCCGCGGTGAATGGTCGTGGTGAGCACGAACGCGGACTGCTCGGCGTCCACGAGAGCGATCGCGGGACCGTCGAGCTTGCGAGTGCGCGTTTCGCCCGAGTTGAGATCGATCATCGCCGTGTCCCCGCCGCGGCTGTTCGCGACGAACAGGTCGCGCCCGTCGTCGCTTAGCTGCAGCTTCATGGGATTGCTACCGACGCTCACGAACTCTTCGGAGGGCTCGTGTGCTGGATCGGGCTCGCCGTCGCGCCGGATCACATCGACGATGTTGTCGTTGTTGTCCTCGATGAACTCGAGCTCGTACTTCTGCACCGTACCGGCCCAGTGGTTCGCAACGTAGAGATCCTGCTCGAGCGGATCCGGGTTGATGGGGTCCGGATCGGCGAGAATCAGATCCTTGGCTAAATAGTCCGTGGGGATCTCGACGTCGAGCAGCTCCTGTTCCTCGACGTCGATGACGGAAATGTAGTTCGAGTACTCGTTTGCCACGAACGCGATGCCGGGTTGGACGTCGTTGATCTCGCGCGTCGCCGCGATCGCCTGCGGACGGATGCCGACCGTAAGCACCTCCAGCCGCTCGGGGTTCTCGGCGTCGGTCACATCGAGGATCTCAACCTGGTTACCCGGGATGGAGACCTCGCCGCCGAGCGGGATCAGGGCGAACCGCTCGTCGCCGATCTGGCTTAGCTCGACGTCCGACGGCTTGCCTCGGAACGGCATGTCATTGGCTCGGCCCGTCTGCTCGGACGGCACGATGCCGCCGACGGGAGCTGCGTCGCTATCGGCGTTGTCTTCATCGATCTGCTGACCGACGGCTGACAGCCGGTTCGTAATGCCCGGGTTGCCTTCGCGATTGTCGACCTCGAAGGTATTGCGTTCGGGCTCGTCGCCGATGTCCGAGTCCGCGAGCGCGGGCATGCGGAAATCGGAAAATTGGCCGTCCCGCATGAGCTGGAACTCCGGCGCGATGGACCCGCGCTCGTAGATCGCGGCCTGGGGCGGGTCGTCGTCATCCGGTGGGGCGTCGGGAAGGGCGCCGGCGTCCGGATCGTCGGATCCTTGGTCGTCACCGGTGCCGCAGGCGCCGAGCAGAGCGAGCCCGGGCGCGGTGATGAGCACTGCACTAAGCCAGATGGGCGCTTTCATTAGATGCCTCCTTCGGCGCCGAGGAGGAAGATGAGCTCGTCCTCGTCTGTCAAGAGATCATTATCGCCGTCTCGGAATTCGGCTGTAAACGCGAAGTCATCGTCTTCGTCGGCAAACAGCTTGATGATAATCGGGACAAGCTCGGCGTTGTCCTCATCGTACGGGGCAATGGTCTGCTCGATCAGCGTCGCATTGTCGGCCTGCAGGAGCTGTGACGCGGATCCGAAGTAGACCCTTCCGTCGACGGTTGGCGTCACGTTGAGCCGAACGGTCGTGGGTGTGCTGTCGTCGATGAGCGCGTATGCCACGGCATAAGCAACCCGCGTGTCGTCGCCGTCGCCTGGGTCGGGGAGGGCGATGTCCAGGTCGATCTCGTCCTCACCGAAGTCGTCGTTAAAGAACTCGACCCACTTGTGATCGCGAGACGAGTTCGAGTCGATCGTGTTCGGCGTCTCGTCGAGGAAGTTCGGGCGCAGATCGTTTTGTTCGTCGGCGTCGTTGTTGATTCCGGGGAACGGGAAGATGTCATCCGCCTCGTCGTTGCCGCTCGCCTGGAACGACCCGGCCACGAGCCAGTGGCGGCCGATCCCGTTTTCGTCAGGGCGTAGCCCGTCGATCCAGTTGAGGAGGACGTCCTCGGCGAAGGCCAAGTTGTCATCGTCGTCGAGGTCGATGGCGTCCCTGCCCTGGTGGGGAAGCTGGTCCGTCGGGAAGAGGAACAGGGAGCTCGCCTCCGCGTCCTCGAAGTTGGTGAACGCGGTGGCGTTTACGAAGTTCTCGGTAAGGCCCGCGAGGTCTTGCTCGCCGACGCCGCGGAGTATCGGGAAATTCGAGCGGTTGGCTGGCGTATCGCCCACGCTAGAAATGCCGTGGCAGGCCGGATCCTGACAGGTTTGGTCGCCGACGGCGAAGTCGTCCTCATCGTCGAAGATCGGCTGGATATTCGCCGCAAAGAACGCCAAGTCGAGCGGCGAGGAGTCAGTGCTGCCGTAGATGTAGCCAAGGATCCGCTGGTAGTTCAGATCGTTATTGTTCGGGAAGAAGTCGCCGCCGGGGTGATTGTCGACCGCGCAGCCGGGCTGATCCCGCGGGCACAGAAGGATCTGGGACTGCACCGGGTTGGCGAAGTTGATGAAGCACGCGAGGTTTTCGAGGTTTTCCTCGGGCTCGAGGGACGGATCCAAGGTGAGGCGCGAGGACTGGCCGCCAATGGCGTGGCAGGTCTCGCCGGTGCAGGCGAGGCTCCGGTCGTCGCCGGTGTTGAGGTCGAGGCCATCGAGGACGGGGAAGATATCGTCCTCGAACACACCTACGTTGAAGTTGCCGTCGTCGAGGCAGCCGGTGGCACTACCGTTCCCGTTACCCGGGTCCCAGTTGTCAGAGGCGTCCTCGAGCCAGTCGAGGAGCGCGTCCTGGTCCTCTTCGGGGAGCGTGATGCCGTTGTGGTTATCGTCCGAGCGGAAGTAAATCACCGAGTTCTCGGGCGCGGCGAGGTCGACGCGGGCGTCGATCTCGTTGAAATTTTCGGCCATCTCGTCGCTGCCCGGTTCGGCGCCCTCGTGCAGGCCGAAGCCGCCCTGCTCCGCCTCGAAGCCGTGGCAGGCGCCGAGGCAGTTGGCATCTTCGAAGGCGGGCATGATCTCCTCTTCGAACACCCCGCAATCGTAATGCTCATCGCACACGTCGTCGTCGCCGCCCGAGTCGTCAGCATCGACCGGGCCCGCATCGCCATCGGCGCCGCTTTCCGAGTCGCCACAGCCGCTGGCGGCGAGAGCGAGCGCAGCGGCTAAGCCGATGGGCGCACCAAGATAGGTCCAAGAGCTTCTCATTTTCTCTCCTCCAATCCCGGAAGGATTCCAGTGTGCGAGCAAGCGCGATAGCCCTCGATGGGAGAGTCGGGTCCTGAGGGTAGGCGGGTGCTCTTCAAGCTACTGCAATATGAAGACCAAAGGATCCGGGTAACCAATAGGTCGCAACTGGGGAATAAACATTTGGATCGTCGTGTCTTACAGTCGGCTTGTGGCGGTGGCTCGAACGTGGCGGGGGCCGGTTGTCACCAGCGGCTGGGAGGTTGGTCTCCGGTCTGTGTCTGGCCCGATCGAGCGCGGGCGCATTTCGACAACATTGACGAAAAGCGCTGTTGTTTCCACGGGGTAACCACAATGATAAGCTGGGACGGGCGAGCCTGGGCTTTGAAGCGGGCACCGGTCGAGACGGCGATACTAAACTCGCCGGGGCGCGTGAAGCCTTTCGTGACTGCCGGGCTCGCAAGGTTACACGACGAGCGCCGCGTTTGGAAAGCGATCAAATTGTGCGCACCGCAGTTCTTCGCGTTGTGAGGGGTAACTAGACCCTATCTGCGACAGGGCTGTCATACCTGGGTCGCAAGATCCTTTCGGGGGTCTGTGCGGGCGCCGCAGGACGGGCTTGGATTGTCGGGATTGCGCACCGTGTTATACTGCGGGCGCGTGTCGGCGCGTGCAGGTGCGCGACCGGCGGCAGGAGTAACGAGATGGACGCGACATTTCAGGTCGGGGACAAGGCCTACTATCCAGTACACGGCGTTGCCGAGGTCGTGGCGCTGGAACAGCGCGATGTCGGGGGCCAGAGCACTCATGTCTACATTCTGAAAGTGCTCGAATCTGGCTTGCGCATCATGGTGCCCACCGGCAACGCTGCCGCGGTGGGGCTCCGGGCGCTCATGGACGACGACGAGATCGGCGAAGTGTACGAGATCCTGCAGGCCGGCGAGGTGGTCGGCGACGGCCAAACCTGGAACCGGCGCCACCGCGAGTACATGGACAAGCTCAAGACCGGGTCGGCCTTCGAGATCGCGGAGGTGCTCCGCGACTTGTGCGTCCTGCGCGCGACCAAGGATCTGTCGTTCGGCGAGCGCAGGGTGCTCGAGCAGGCCCGCGGGCTCCTCGTCAAGGAGATCGCGCTCGCCACCGGCAAAACCGAGCCGGAGATCGATCGGGAGATCGATTCCCTGTTCGACGATTACGCGGCCTGAGCGGCGCAGCGCCGAGGCGCGTCGCCGCGTTGGCTCGCAAGGCGCGCGAATCGGCGATCGCGCTCAGTGACCTGCGCCGATGGTGACGGCGGGGCAAAGACGGCGAACGGTTCGCCGCTGTCGGCGCTCCTAATACCGCAAAAACACCGAGCCCCAGGTGAGGCCGGCCCCGAAGGCGACGAGCGCGACGAGGTCGCCGCGGGAAATTTTGCCGAGGTCGACCGCTTCTTTCATGCAGAGCGGGATCGAGGCGGCGGTGGTATTTCCGTATTTCTGGATGTTGTTGTGCATCCGCTCGGAGGGAAGTCCCATCAACTTACCGACCATCTCGTTGATGCGAAGGTTGGCCTGATGGGGGATGACCATGTCGATGTCGTCCATGGTGAGCTCGTTTTTCACCATGCCCTCCATCACGGCTTGAGGCATTCGGGTCACCGCGTGCTTGAAGACCTTCTTGCCCACCATCTTCGGGTAGATCGCGGTGCTTTCGATGTCTTCTTTTTTGATCCGCGGGTGGAATCGGCTGCCGGGCCGCTCTACCCAGAGGATCTCTGCATCGGAGCCGTCGGCGTGAAGGTGCGAGGATAGGATTTGGCTTTGCGGATCCTCGGAGCGGCCCACGACCGCGGCACCTGCGCCATCGCCGAATAGCACTGCGACGTCGCGACCGCGCGTCGAGATATCGAGGCC
>SLNH01000276.1 GCA_007133195.1 Nannocystineae bacterium
AGGCGTGAGGCGGCGCGCGCGAGTGCCGCGAGCGCCACCGCGCCGCCGAGCGCGACCGCGGCATGCACGACGAGACCGCTCGGCAGCTCCACACCCGGATCATGCCGCCCGGGTATGACGCGGGGGTCAGCTCGCGGCGCACTTTCGCGACCGAATACCGACGGCGCGGCCTCGATGATGGCGGCTCGAGCGTAGCCGAGTCGCGCCCATACTCAGTCGTCGAAATCCGCGCCCAACCTGCCAGGTTTTGTCATCTCTACGCAGAACTGATGCGATCTCGGCGCCTTATGCCCCCTTTCGCGTGGCCCCGCCGCTGACCCCGGGCGCATTCGCATCAACACCTACGGCACCGGTTTCGAAGCGAGCGACGCCGCCATCCTCTCTCCGACGCCGAGCTTCGGCGCGTTCGGGGTCACGGCCGCGATGCCGTGAGCGGGCCAGCCCAAGAGATGCTCGAAGCGCCGCCGATCCCACACCAGCGGATCGGAGGGAGCCCAAAACCGCACCTGCGGGGGAAAGAGTCGGGTGCCGCGCGCGATGTGGTGTCCCGCGGCGGCATCGACAGGCATGACGTAGTCGAGGCACCAATCGCTCGACCTTCGCGACTGAGCGCCGAGGACAGATCGCCGCGACCTGGCTGAGCTGCCAACGTCACCTCCGGGCGGGCGCTCCGCCTCCTCCTCGCCGACCCCCCCTAACCCTTGACCACGCCGATCGGGCGGAGGCGCGCCACTTTGTGCGCGATGCCCGCGCCCTCGACGACGTCGACGACGCGATCTGCGTCCTTAACCTCGCTCGCCGATCAGGGAGGGGCATCCCTCGGTGAGGATGCGATCGAGCTCGTCGTCGCAAGTTCTTTCCTGGCACGCCGTTCGCAAGGCGTGGGGACGTGGACAAGCCATTACTCCCCACGGATATTCTCCGCGCACTCGGGCGCGAATACCGCCACTTGGCGAAAGAGCACGAACGAAAGCGCCAAAGCGGCGCCACCCGGCGGCGAGTCGGCGCCGACATGGCGCGCGCTTCCGATCGGATCGAGCGCCTGCTCTCCCATTGGGTGAGCGAACCGGATCTGCAGGCGGCCTGGCGCGACCACCTCTACCACGGCGCCCCCGAGCCCGACGGACCCTACTTCACGCCGCCGCCCTCCTTCCGGGGACTAGACGAAACCGGGGCCGCCATCTTGCTGCGGCCGGAGCCGGATGGCGAAACGCTCTACGTAGGCGGCGCGCTCCTAAGCCGCGGGATCGCGCCTTGGGAGGTCGAAGCGACGACCGGCGAGGAAGACGAGGTCCGCATCGGGGGGCGGGTTTGCAGAGAGGTCTTTGACGCCTCCGAGGAGGCTGTCGCCGCGCTTCGCGCGCTGCGGGCCGCCCCCGCGGGGGCGGAGCCGCCCTGGCAATACGCCCGCGAGCTCTTCGAAGACGGCCTCATCGACGCGGAATTCTCGCTCACTCCTCGCGGCCGGCGACGGCTCCGAGAGCCCGTGTCGCCCAAAATCGAGCTTGAGCGTCATCACTACTGCGTGGTCGTCGCCGACGCTGGCGACGCGCGCATCTATACCCTCGACGCCCCGGATCCGCACGAGCCGACGATGCAGCGGCTCATCCAGGTCGCCGAGCTCAGCCACGCTGAACAGCGCGCGCGAGAGGGCGAGTTCCTCTCCGAAGACAGGCCCAGCGTGCGCCGCGGCGGGCCGAGCGTACCGCGCCACGGCGTAAGTGATCGGCGAGAGGAGCATCGCTCCGAGAGCGAACGACGCTTCGCCGCGTCTGTCCTCGACGAGGCCGCCCGGATCGCCGAGAGGTATCCCGCTGGCTGCCGCATGATCGTCGCGGCCGAGCCCGCGTTTTTGGGCGTATTGCGACCGCTGCTCAAACGACGACACCAGCGCCTCCGGCATCACGACGTGCGCGAGCTCGCGAGAAACCTCACCCCCTTCAAGGGGCCCGCCATCCACGACGCGCTCGCCGACGCGGGAATGCTGCCGCCCCGGGGGCGACATCCGCTGTGGGCGCCTCGAGGCTCCTGGGGTGACCTCCGCGAATGAGTGCCGAGGGCAGAACGCCGCGACCTGGCTGAGCTGCCAACGTCACCTCCGGGCGGGCGCTCCGCCTCCTCGCAGCGTCTATGCACCACGCGCCCGTTCGGCGGCGGCGGATGCGGCCCACCTCGACCTTGAGAGCTTGTAGGATGGTGGGGCGTGCCGTCGACGCCCTTATCGCCCACGGTCTCTCGTTACGACATCGGCGAAACGCTCGGGTGGGGGGCGATGGGGGTCGTCTACGCGGCATACGACCGCGAGCTCAGGGCACCTGTCGCGCTCAAGATGATCCCGTGTGCCGACGGGGATCTGCTCTATCGATTGAAGTCGGAGTTCCGCGCGCTCCAGGGCATCTACCACCCCAATCTCGTGCGCCTCGGCGAGCTCGTCGTCGACGGCGACAGCTGCTTCTTCACGATGGAGCTCGTTCGCGGGACCGACTTGTTATCTCACGTACGGAGGGGCCGGACCCGAGCTGGCGACACCCTGAGCGTCGACCCGCAGCGCGATGCGGCCGCCGATACGATGGCGCCCGACAGGTCATCGCTCGGCGCCGCCGACACGATCGCGAGCACGCCACCGGCGTGGGCTGCGGACACCGTGGCGGCCGCCACGCCCCCGAGCTCGCACGATGTCCTCGGATCGCCCGTGACCGGAGGGCGCCTTCGCGAGGAGCGTCTGCGAGGCGCGCTCGGGCAGATCGCTAGCGGCCTCGTTGCCCTGCACGACGCAGGGCGGGTACATCGCGACCTCAAGCCGTCGAACGTCCTCGTCGCCGACGACGACCGCGTCGTCATCCTCGACTTCGGCCTGGCCACAAACCGCACGCTCGGGCTGGGCGCGGCGGACCCGGCCGAGATCGCCGGAACGCCCGCGTATATGGCCCCGGAGCAGGCGGCGGGCAGCGAGGTCACCCCGGCGGCTGACTGGTACAGCGTCGGCGTGATGCTCTACCAGGCGCTCGAAGGACGTCTCCCGTTTACCGGGACCTTCGAAGAGGTCCTGGCGGCCAAGCGGGCGTCGCCGCCGCCGCTCGGTGAGGCGGCGCGGGCCCAGTTTCCGGACCTCGCCGAGCTTTGTGAGCGGCTCCTCGCCCCCGCCCCGCAAAGCCGCCCCAAAGGGGATGCCGTCCTCGCCGCGCTCGGCGCTGCGCCGACGGCGACCGCGCCCGCCGCGCATGAGGAGGAGCTCTTCGTCGGGCGCACCGAGGCGCTCGCCGAGCTCGCGGACGCGCTTTGTGCCGCCCGCGCCGGCGCGTGCGTCGTCCAGCTCGTCGCTGGCCCCGCGGGCATCGGCAAGAGCGCGCTTGCGCGGGCGTTTCTGCGAGACGCGGAGCTCGGCCAGGGTGCCGTGGTGCTGCCGGCGCGCTGCTATGAGCGCGAATCTGTGCGCTACAAGGCGCTGGACGGCGCGGTGGACGCCCTGAGTCGCTATCTCAGGACGCTCCCTTCGGCGCGGCGCCAGGCGCTTTTGCCCGAGGATGCCGCGCTCATCGCGCGCCTGTTTCCCGTGCTCGAGCGGGTGCCCGGCGTACCGGTGGGCGAAGGCGAAGGCGCGCTCGCGGGTGCGGAGCTTCGCATTCGCGGTTTCGCGGCACTTCGCGAGCTGCTCTCGCGCATGGCGCGAGAGGTGCCGATCGCGCTTTTCATCGACGACATCCAGTGGGCCGACGCCGACAGCTTCGCGCTCTTGCAAGAGCTCGTGCGTCCGCCCGACCCACCCCCGCTCCTCATTGTCGCCACGCTGCGGGAGGCCGAGCACGAGGCCGACGCGGATGCCGAAACGGAGCCGACTTCTTGGCTGAATCAGGGCATCGCCGCGAACGTGCGGCGCCTCGAGCTCGGACCGCTGGCGGCAGACGACGGCGAGGCGCTCGCGCGCTCGTTTTCCCGGCTGGGAGACAGGGCGGGCCCCTCGCGCCGCATCGCCCGGGAGGCGGCCGGTCATCCGCTACTCGTCCAACAGCTCGCCCGAGCGGGTCTCGCCGCGCAGCACGAGCCCGGCGAGGTGAGCCTCGAAAACCTCTTCCGGGAGAGCTTTTCCGAGCTTCCGCCGCGAGCGCTCGCCGTCTTGAAGGTCCTGGCCGTCGCGGGGCAGCCGCTTTCCCGCAACGTGGCGGCCGAGGCGAGCGCACTCGATCGACTCGCTCTCGAGCACGCGATCGAGAGCCTCGAGGCGCATCATTTGGCCCGGCACACGCCGCTGGCAGGCGATCGCGGCATCGAGCCGTTTCACGCCCGCGTCCGCGAGGTCGTCCTCGCCGATCTCAACGGAGACGAGCGCGCCTCGCTTCATCGCGAGCTCGCCGGGGCGTTCGAGGCCTGCGAGGCCGGCGACGCCGAGGTCCTCGCGCGCCACTATCTCGAGGCGGGCGACCGCGACCGCGCGGCCGGCTACGCGGCCCGCGCCGCGCGCGAAGCGGCGGCGGTCCTTGCCTTCGACCGGTCGGCGCGCCTTTACAGGCTCGCCCTCGACCTCACCTCCGATCCCGCAAACCGCCGCGATTTGTACGAGGGGTTGGCAGAGGCGCTCGTCGGGCTCGGGCGGAGCGCCGAGGCCGCGCAGAGCTACCTGGCCTCGGCCGAGGGCGCCTCACCGGACGTCATGCTGGAACGCAGGCGCCGGGCGGCCGAGCATCTTTTGACGAGCGGCCGCATCGGCGATGGGCTCGCTGTGGTCGACGACGTGCTCGCGAGGCTCGGCATGCCGCGCCGCCCGCGCACACCTCTCGGGGCGCTCGCGGCGATGATCCGCGCGCGACTGAAAACGCGCGCCCTAGGCCGCCGACCTCGCGGTGTCCGGCGGCGGGGGCGGCCGTCACGCGTGCGCGTAGACGCCTGCTATTCGGCCTGGCAGGGCCTTTCGATCGTCGATCCGATGCAGGCCGAGGTATTCCTCGCGCGTCACAACGAGCTGGCGTTTTCATCGGGCGATCCTCACCGCGTTTCCCGGGCCTTGCTGCTCGAAGCTGCGCTCGTTGCGCGGAGCGGCCCCAAGCGAGGTAGCCGCCTGCCCTCGCTCATGACAGCGGCGCAACAGGCTATGCGCGACATCGACGACGCCGCGCTCCACGCATTCCTCGAGCTAACGCGCGCGATCACCTCCTTCAACCATGCGCAGTGGCGCGCCGCGCTCGCGGCCTTCGAACGCGCCGAGACGCTCTACGAGCGCTGCGTTGCGAGCGCGTGGGAGACTGGCAGTCTGCACTTATTTCGGCTCAACGCCTGGGGCCTCGTCGGTGACTTCCGCGAGATCGCTGCGCGTGGCCCCGATATGCTCCGAGACGCGTACGCGCGAGACGATCTCTTCTTTGCGATCTCGCTTCGGTGCGGCATTTTGCCGTGGACGGCGATGATCCGCGGTGATGCGGCCGAGGCGCGGCGCGACGTGGAAGACGCGCTCGCGCAGTGGGGTCGAGTGATCGACGTGCCGCATGTGTGGTCCATCGTCACCGTTGCCACGACGCACCTTTACGAAGGCGACGGCCGCGCGGCCCTCGACCTTATCTCGCGATCGCTCCCGCGCCTGCGGCGCCGGGGGTTATTGAGCGTCCACGTCCTGCGGGTGCCGCTGCGTCACCACCGCGCGTGCGCCGCGCTGGCAGCGGCCGAGTCCGAGCGCGGCATGAAAAAGCGGCGCCTCCTCGCGCTCGCCTCGCGCGACGCGCGCGCGCTCGCCCGCGAGCGGGCCACCTGGACCCGCGGACTATCCCTCCTCGTCCGGGCGGGCGTGTCGGCGGAGGCCGGCGAGCCGGCGCGCGCCACACCTCTTCTCGAACGGGCGATCACCGCATTCGAGGACGCTGAGATGGCCCACCTCACCGCGGCGGCGAAAATCCGGCTCGGGACGCTTCTCGGGGGAGACGCGGGCGCCGCGCTGCGCGCTGCCGCCGACGCGTGGGCCGCGTCGCAAAACGTCCGCGAGCCGGATCGGCTCTGGCGCCTATGGGCGCCCGGCTTCCGGTAAACGAGAGGCCGGCGTCCGCGTCGTCGGACTCGATGGGGACGCAGCGAACGAACGAGCCGAATCGAGCGCAAAATCCGAGGGACACGTGAGAGCAGCGCGCTCCGGCGCCCAGGGGCGGGAGCGGGCAAACCGCCGCGAGCGGAATCGTTGCGCCACGACGGTCGCCGGCTCCCTTGTTGGCCTCCGCGACCCACCATCGCTCGCGCCCGCGTCGTCGCCAAAGCTTCGAGGTCGCTCTCGTTCCGAGCGGCCGCCGATTAAAACAGCGTGCTGAGATCGGCCCGCGCGCCGACGGTGACCGAGAGAAAGTGGGCCCAGTTCTCGATGGCTCGATCGGGCACCTCGGCCCCGCCGCCGTAGCCGCGCACTCGAACGAACCCATCGAGTGCGCTCGTAACCGGGACCCCAAGGCCGAGGGCGGTGTCATAGAGGGCGCCGCGCGTATCGCCCACCAGCCCGAAAGTTGAAAGGCCGTCCGCGTCGAGGAGCGCATAAGGGCCGGCTTTGGACTGATAGCGCAGGCGGATCTTGGCGGCCGGCACGAGGCCGATGTCCGACTCGTTCGCGTATTGTGCGCCATCCAGCGTGGTAAGGGAAACGTTGGCGTTACGGATCTGCGCGGATGCGCCCACGTGCAAGCGAAGCGCCTCGCCGTCGAGGAGCCGGAAGAGATAGCTCGCCCGGTAGCCGTCGAAGAGATAGCGGTGCTCAACCGGTGTGCCGGCCTCGAAGAGCTCGTCCCGAAATCGGATGTCATCCGGGACAGCCGCCCGCGTCGTGATCGAGAGCGGCGCATAAAGGAAAATCGCCGTGTGGCGCCCCATCGCGGCCTCGACCCCGAGCCGCTGCGTCACCGCGAGGTTGTCCCGTTGATTGACATCTCCGGCGCCGTAGGTCGTCCCCTCGGGCCCATAGCGATTGTCGTTTTTCAAAATCGCCAAGACTCCCGTTTCATAATCCAGGCGCAAGGCGTCGAGAACCGAGACCTCCTCATTACCCTCGGCATCCGCCATCGGCGACATCGTGGCGAAAAGCGCCGCGACAATTCCAACCACAGTCCATGCGCGCGTCATTTACCCGCTTCGATGCACCCGCGGTCGAGAGGCAAGCTCAGGCTGGCCCAACTTCGCGCACTGACCGTGACCCGTCGATCCCCGCGAGTTTCCCGGAGCTTCGCGTGCTTAATGTCACCCGCCCCGGCGTGCTCCTTTTGCCTGCCTGCGAGGGGCTGCTCTGCGGCCTTCGAACTGTGCGTTGGGAAAATTTGAGCCGCCGAGCAGGGGTGGGAAGAATTTTCCCTGCGGTTCGCAGTACGGGGTGACTTGAAAAGCTCCGAGGAATCGCCGAGTCTACGCGGCTTGCGGCGGCTCCCACTCGGACTCCGTCGCGAATCAAGCGTAGTGGTAGGAGGATGTATGCGCTTTGTGATGCCGATCAGCTGTTTGACGTTCTTGCTCGCCGCGTGCGGCGGAGGCGACGACGAGGCCGGGGGTGGCACCGATGGTGGCAGCGGTGACGACCCCGGCGACTGCCAGGAGCTCACGCTTACCTCCTTGGAGGACACGACCTTGCCCGCCGGGACCTGTCATCTCCTCGACGCGACGCGCGAGTCCGTCGTCGGCAGCAAGCTCGTCATCGAGCCAGGCGTGACCCTTATCATTGAGGAAGGGCAACTGGACGTCCTCAGCGAAATGGAGGCGATCGGTACGGAGGAAGACCCGATCCTGATCACGGGCGCCGACAAGGAGCCGGGCAGCTGGGGAGGAATCTACGTGCGCCACCAGGGAGGCGGGGGGGACGAGCCCGGGCCCGCCGTGTTCGAGCACGTCATCGTGGAATACGGCGGAGAGGAAGAAGACCATCATTTGTCAGCGAACGCGAACATCGCCTGGGACCACAACCGTCCGCCCGTGCATATCGTCAACTCCGAGATTCGGCAGAGCGAAACGGCCGGCGTGCGCATGATTCCGCGCCCGGGGGACGATCACGAGTTTTCGGGCAATGTCATCACCGACAACGACGTGCCCCTGCAGATTCACGAGGTATCCCTTCCGTTTCTCGGCGAGGGCAACTCGTTCGCGGGCAACGTGCGCGACTTCATCGAGGTTTCGACGGGCGCGGCGGGCGACGATCCGACGCTGAGGGGCCAGGACGTCCCGTATCTTTTTGACGAGGACTTCCGCCCCGGGGGTGATCTCGAAATTGAAGCCGGCGCGCATCTCGTGTTTACGCCCGAGCACCGGCTCGTCGTGAACCACTCGATCACCGCGATCGGCACCGACGACGAGCCGATCATCATGCAGGGCAGGGATGAACAACCCGGCGCTTGGGGCGGCGTCCGCGCAGGTAGCGGAACCGACGATAACTACCTCGAGCACGTCGAAATCCGGCACGGAGGCGATGTCCAAGGCACGGCCAACCTCTGGGTGAGCGGCACCGAGCAAAGCCCCACCAGCCTCGAGCTCCGCGACGTCCACTTGGCGGAGGGAGCCCGGGAGGGGCTCTTTGTGGGCTTCGAAACGACCTCGAGCGGCTCCTACAACGTGGATCTCACCTGCGAAAACGTCACATTCGAAGACAATCAGCGAGGCCCGATCGGCACCACGGATCCGGACGGGGTCGACTGTGAATAAGTCGGCGTGTGCGTTCGACGTAGAAGCGAGATTTCCAGGGACGATGAGGGGCTAAACAAAATGTTCTCAAATACGAGCTCACGGCGGCACGCGGTCGTTTGCGGCGGCGTTTTCATCTTGGTCGCGGCGGTTATCGGGTCGGGTTGCGGCGGTAGCGACGACGCAGGCGCAAATGGCAACGGCGATGGCAATGGCAATGGCAATGGCAATGGCAATGGCGGTGGCAATGGCGGTGCGGACGCTGGGCTCGAGGGAGCCACACTGTCGCCGACGGCCATAGGGGACCACGTGCACCTCCACTCGCTGACGCGTACCGCCGACGGCGACTTCATTGCGGTGGGCGAGTTCGAAGGGACGGCCACCATCGACGACGTAGAGCTTCAGTCCGCCGGCAACACAGACGGCGTCGCCGTGAGGCTCAGCGCCAGCGGCGAGATCGACTGGGTTCGCCATCTCGGAGAGGGGCACCTCGACGTCGCCCTCGAGGTCGTCGATGCCACGGATGATGGAGGCGCCGTGATCGCCGGCAGAGCGCGAGACCTCGCTGAGTTCGATGGCGAGACGATCGACACGGGGGTCCACCCAGGGGGCGTGGTGTTGAAAATCGACGGGTCGGGCGAGGCGGAATGGGTCCAGCCTGTCGGTGTCGATAGCGACGACTTCGTCTCCCTCAGCGCGGTCGTCGCGACGGAGGAGGATGGCGCGGTCGCCGCCGGGTACACAAGCCATCGAGAGAGTACGGTCACGGCCGGGGATACCGTGCTCGACATCCAAACGGCGGGGGCTGGGGTGGCGTTCCGGTTCGATGGTCAGGGCGAGGTCGAGTGGGGCAACGTCGTCATCGGTTCCGATTTTGCCGACGGGGTTCACGACGCGGCAGCGACGCGGATCGGCGACGATGCTTTGATCGCGTGGCAGGCGGCCCGGGAGATCGTCTTAGACGGGGACCCGTTCACGTCCCTGGACGACTTCGAGATTGTCGTGACTCGCCTCGGTAGCGGTGGTGAGGTCGAATGGGGCAGCCTCGTCGGCGATGGTGAGTCAATGTCGTTTGTTGAAACGCTCACCGCCACGGCCGATGGCAACGCGATCGGGATGGCTCGCCATAACACCGATGTCGAGATCGACGGTGAAAATTTCGAGGCGCGCGCTCAGAGCGACGGCTTGACGTACAAGATCGACGCGCAGGGGGACGTGAAGTGGGCGAGGCAGACCGGCACGATCCGCGAGGACGACGACTTCCTCAGCGCGCTTTTCGAACCCACCGCAGCCGTGCCCACCGCCGGTGGCGGCACGCTTCACTTCACAAGCGTAAGGTACGGTTATCACCAGGATCCGGTGGCGAAGTTCGGCGAGCACGAGATCGAGCTCGCGCCGACGGAGGACCCTCATCCCGGCCTGACGATGACGGCCGTCATGTTCGAGGTCGGCGCCGAGGGCGAGGTCGTCTGGGCGGAGCCCATCGGATCGACCGATGGCTTCTTGCAGCTGGCTGACGTGCAGGAGGCGCAAGACGGCTCCCTGGTGACACTCGCCAACTTTTCGGGGCCGCTAGTGCTCGGTGATCGACAGGCCGAAAACCGGGAGACCCACAGCAGCGTCGTGTTCACTCTCGACACGGAAGGGGCGCTCATCGAGGTATTCTGACGATTTTCCGTCGCGGACGCGGTATGCCCCCAACCGTGCATGGGTGGCGATCGTGGCGAGCGCGACGAGCGCGCCTCCGATCGCGTTTTCGGCGCCCCCCCTCGCAATCCTCCGCAGCCGCGTCGACGCTGCGCGTCTCGTGCGGTACCCGCATCCATAGGAGCTGCGTCACCTGCCAACATCCCTTCGAACACCGTGCCCTTGCCCGTTTCCGTGCACGCCAAGGTTTTTTGCCGAGAACAAGACGTCCGTCGGCGACCTTTCGCGCGACCAAGGAAGGGCGCCTCGGAGAACCTTCCCCGGTGAGAGCAGAGCTAGGATTCTGTCCCTGCCGGCCTGCTTCACTGATCCGTGCGGAGGACGAGCTTGCCGGTCGTCTCGCCGGACTCGATGTCGCGATGAGCGTCGGCGACGCGGCGTAGCGAGTAGGTGGCGGGCGAGGGGAGGACGAGCTTTCCCTCTGCGTACCAGGTGAGGAGCTGCTCCATCGCCTCTTGGAAGAGGTCGGTGCGGTCGAAGAGAAAACTCAAGTTGAAGGCGAGCACGCTCCGATTTTCGGCTGTCATCCGCAGCGGGCTAAATCGGGGGAGGCGGAGGTATCCCGACAGGAGGCGAAAGGGGTTTCGCCGGCCGCCGCCGCCGCGGGAGAGCATCGAGGCGAATCCGTAGACGACGAGCCTTCCGGCCGGCGCGAGGTGGCGATAGCTGTGCCGGAGCGTCTCCGGTCCGGTGGCGTCGAGGATCATGTCGTAGCCCGTGGGGGCGTGCCGCTCGGCGGCGCGCCAGAGGTCTTCCCTGGAGCGATCGATCACCGCCGCTGCGCCGAGCCTGCGGGCGTGTGCGACTTTGTTCGCGTTGCCGACGACGGCGATGGGCTCGCACCCGGCGATCCGAGCGAGCTGCAAGAGCGCCCCTCCCACGCCCCCGGCCGCTGCGTGGATGAGCACCCGCTGCCCGGGGCGCGGGCGGCAGAGCTCGAAGAGTGCATAGTAGGCGGTGAGGCCGACGACGGGAAGACCGGCGCCGTCCTCGGCGCTCATGCTCTCGGGGCGCCGCAAGACCAGCGCGTGGGAAGCGGCGATGACGCTCGCGTAGCCGCCGAACCGCGTCGCCGCGAGGACGGGGGTGCCCGGCTCGATATCCCCGGCGCGATCGCCGACCGCGCGCACCCGCCCGGCCACTTCGAAGCCCGGCGTGATGGGCCAGCCCACGTAGGTCTTCGCCGACTTGTAGAGGCCAAGGCGAACGGCCACGTCTGCGAAGTTGACGCCCGCCGCCTCGACGTCGATGAGCACCTCGCCTGGCCCCGGGGACGGATCGGGGTGCTCCTCGACAAGGAGCTTTTCGCGGCCCCCAGGGCCGTGGATGACGACCTTGCGCATGGGCCAGACAGTAGCGCGCCGGGGTCGAGCGCGCGCATTCCATCGGCGCCTTCGCCGGCGCGCGGAAGAACCTATCGCGTCTCGTACGAAGCCGGAACGAGCGACCCGCCCCCGAACCAAGAGGCCCTGCTCACGACCGTGGACATCAGTGAGGACAAGGAGGTGTCGCTCGATGTGCCCGTAGAAACGAGCTCAGCCCACGCGGCGAGCGCCACGGTTGCCGCGATCGCCCTCATCGCCGGCGCGGTCGTATCGCGGCGTCTCAAAGCGGATGCCCCCGGCCGCCGAGCCGACGCGCCACGGCGGGCACCCTCTCCCGGGCGTCGAGGCCCGGTGGGGGGACCGCGCGAGCCGCCCCCTCGCACCGTGTCGTGGACGGCGCTATTCATAGGCCATGATCGCAAGGACCTGGGGCCGGCTCGCGGTGGGCGCGCGACGCCTCGTCGCCGCGGCGCGGCGGCGGAGCTATCCGCTGGACGTGGTTTGCCGGGCCGGGACGAGGTTCGTCGCCGACGACGCGGCCACCTACGCCGCGGCGACCTCGTACTACGTGTTGTTTTCGCTGTTCCCGACGATGATCTTCGCCGTCACCGTCTTCGGCATGATCGTCCGCGACGCGGAGCTTCAGCAAAGGACGGTCGACGCGATGGTCTCGGTCGTGCCCGACGGTCTCGACATTCGTCCGGAGATCGCTCGCGTCATCGCCGAGCTGTCCGAGTTCAGCTCTCCGCTCCTCGCGATCATCGGCATCCTGGGCACCGCGTGGACGGCCAGCCAGATGTTCATGGCCCTGCGCCGTTCGCTCAATCTGGCGTTTCGCATCGAAACGGAGCGAAGCTACCTGCGCGGGCGCCTGATGGATATGCTCAACCTGCCCACCGTCATGGTGTTGGCGCTGGTCTCGGTTTCGGCGACGGCGACCGTGCGGATCCTCGAGGCCCGCTTCAGCGAGTGGTTCCGCGAGACGACCGTGTCGCAGTGGGCGTGGAACGCGGTCTACCTCGCGATCCCATACCTAATATCCTTCGTCACCTTCTTGATGCTCTACCGAGTCCTCCCCAACGCGCGTTACCCGCTGCGCTACCTGATCGCGGGGGCCGCGTTCGCCGCGATCGGCTTCGAGCTGGGCAAAGGTGGCTTCAGCCTCTACGTCCAGAGCTTCGGCGACTACCAAGAGGTCTACGGGGCGCTCGGCGGCGTGGTGGCGTTTTTGTTCTTCGTCTTCATCCAGGCCAACGTGGTCATCTTCGGGGGCGCGATCTCGGCGCAGATCGTCCGGGACTACCACCTGCAGCCGAGCGCCGGTGACGGCGGCGCGGCCTCCGAGACCGCGACCGGGTGAGCACCCGCGCAGCGCGAGGTCGACGACGGCGCTCCACACCCGGATCATGCCGCCCGGGTATGATCCGGGACTCAGCTCGCGGCGCGCTTTCGCGACCGCGCGGCGCTTCCCCGGCGGCGCGAGCTCGCCGCGAGGATGGGGCGCAGGGCTTCGCCGGTATACGACGCGCTTTTGTCGGCGATCTGCTCGGGGGTGCCGGCCGCGGTGACCTCGCCGCCGGCCGCGCCGCCTTCCGGGCCGAGGTCGATGATCCAGTCGGCGGTCTTGATGACGTCGAGGTTGTGCTCGACGACGATGACCGTGTTGCCGCTGTCGACCAGACGCCCGAGCACCTCGAGGAGGCGGCGCACGTCGTCGAAGTGAAGACCCGTGGTGGGTTCGTCGAGGATGTAAAGGGTGCGGCCGGTCTGGCGGCGGGCGAGCTCGCGAGCGAGCTTGACCCGCTGCGCTTCGCCGCCCGACAGCGTGGTGGCCGACTGGCCGAGGGCGAGGTAGCCGAGCCCCACGTCCACGAGCGTCTGCAGGATGCGCGCGAGTTGGCGCTGGTTTTTGAACAGCTCGAGCGCTTCCTCGATCGGCATGTCGAGGACGTCGGCGATCGTGTGGTCTTTGAACGTGACCCGCAGCGTCGCGTCGTTATAGCGCTTCCCGCGGCACAGCTCGCAGGTGACGAACACGTTCGGCAAAAAGTGCATCTCGACTTCGCGCACGCCGGCGCCCTGACAGGCCTCGCAGCGGCCGCCGCCTTGGGCAGCGGTGACGTTGAACGAAAATCGCCCGGGCTTGTAGCCGAAGGTCTTGGCCTCGGGCGTCTTGGCGAAGATCTCGCGCACGAGGTCGAACGCCTTGGTGTAGGTCGCCGGGTTCGAGCGCGGGGTGCGACCGATCGGCCTTTGGTCGATGACGATCACCTTGTCGATCTGGCCGAGCCCGCGCAGGCGCTTGTGCGCGCCGACGCGGTCGTGCGCGCCGTGGAGCTTGCGCCTCAGCGCCGGGTGAAGGGTGCCGTTTACGAGCGATGACTTCCCGGCCCCCGAGACCCCGGTGACCGCCACGAGCGCGCCCAGCGGAAACGCCGCGTCCACCTCCTTGAGGTTGTGTTCGCGCGCGCCGATGAGCTCGATCCAGCCCTTGGGCTCGCGGCGCGCAGGCGGCAGCGGGATCGCCTCGCGGCCGGCCAAGTACCGGCCGGTGAGCGAGCCGGGGGCGCGCTTGATCGCCGTCGGCGGGCCTTCGGCAATCACCTGGCCGCCGCGCCGGCCGGCGCCGGGTCCGAAATCCACCACGTGATCGGAGGCCAAAATCGTGGCCTCGTCGTGCTCGACGACGAGGACGGTGTTGCCGAGATCGCGAAGGCGCCGGAGCGTGGCGATCAGCCTGGCGTTGTCGCGCGGGTGTAGGCCTATCGAGGGTTCGTCGAGGACGTACAGCACGCCCGACAGCTCGGAGCCGAGCTGGGATGCGAGGCGGATCCGCTGCGCCTCCCCGCCGGACAGGGTGGCCGCGCTGCGCTCGAGGGTTAGGTACTCGAGCCCGACGTCGTCCAGAAAGCTCAGGCGACTGCGTATCTCCTTGAGCACCTCCTCGGCGATGTGCGCCCGCGCGCCGGTGAGGCCGAGCTCGGCGAAGTGCGCAGTAGCACGCCCCACGGTCATGCGCGTCACGTCGATGATCGAGACGCCGGAGACGAGCACGGCCCGCGATTCTGGACGAAGACGGGTGCCGCCGCAGGCGTGACAGGCGATCGCCCGGAAAAAGTTTTCGTAATGGGCGCGCTGCCGCTCTGACTGCGTTTCCCGGTAGCGCCGCTCGAGCTGGGCGAGCACGCCCTCCCAGCGCATCGCCCATGAACCAGTGCTGCGCCGTCCCTCCCAGCGCACGCGCACCCGCTCGGTCCCGGTTCCGCGCAAGACGATCTGCTTTTGCTTCGCGGTGAGCTTTCGCCACGGCTTGTCGAGCGGGATCTTGTACTGCTTCGACAGCGCGCGCAGGATGTGGGACGTAAACCCGCCGTCGCGGGCGGCGGACTCACCCCACGGCGCGACGGCGCCGTCTTCGAGCGACAGGTCGGGATCGGGGACGACGAGGTCCGGATCGATCTGCATGCGCTCGCCGAGGCCGTTGCACTCCACGCACATGCCGAGCGGTGAGTTGAAGGAAAACGACTGCGGGGCGAGCTCGGGAAACCCGATGCCGCAGGTGGCGCACGCGTTGTCCTCCGAGTAGGCGCGAAGCCCGCGCTCGCCCTCGACCTGAGCCAAAATTTTACCCCGACCCTCGCGCAGCCCGGTCTCCACCGAGTCCGTTATCCGGGCCCGCGCAGACGGCTTGATCACCACGCGATCGATGACGAGCTCGATGCTGTGCTTCTTTTGCTTCTCGAGTGACTCGACGTCTTCGAGGCGAACGATCATGCCGTCGATGCGGACGCGCACGAACCCTGCGCGCTGCGCGTCGGCGAGCACGTCGCGAAACTCCCCTTTTCGGTTTTCCGCCTTCGGGGCGAGGAGGGTGACCTTGGTCCCCTCGGGGAGCTGGGTGAGCTCCCTCACGATGTCGTCCGCGGACCGGGCGCTCACCGGTCCGCCGCACTGGTGACAGCGCTGCTCGCCCGCACGCGCGTAAAGGACCCGGAGGTAGTCGTAGATCTCGGTGACCGTGCCGACCGTAGAGCGGGGGTTCGAGGACGCGGCCTTCTGCTGGATGGCGATGGTCGGCGACAGCCCTCGGATCTGCTCGTATTTTGGCTTTTCCATCTGGCCGAGGAACTGCCGGGCGTACGCGGACAGCGACTCGACGTAGCGGCGCTGTCCCTCGGCGTACAGCGTGTCGAAGGCCAGAGACGACTTTCCCGACCCAGACACGCCGGTAACGACCACCAGGCTGCGCTTGGGGATCTCGAGCTCGCCGACGTCGAGGTTGTGCTCGCGGGCGCCCTTGACGATGATGGCGTCGGGCTCGCGTCCGGACGCGGCGGTGCGGCGGCGGGACATGGAGGCGGGAGCCTACGGAACGGACGTTCAGATGTCAAGCCCGGGCGGCGAGCGCGCGCCGCGGGTGGGGGGGCGGCCGGAACCCAGCTCAGAGCGAGACGCGCCCGGTCTCCGAGGCGGTCCGCAAAAGCCGCCGTAGCTGCGGGCCGTCGGCGGCCTTGGCGTCGAAGCGGACGGCGAAGCCGGGATCGTCGTGATGCCGGAGTTTGGTCACCTCGCCGTGCACGGTGAACGTCTCGGCCTCGTCGCCGAGTGGCCCGAAAACCAGCTCGAGCTTGGTACCGGGCTCTGGGGGCTCTTGCGCGCGCACGAACGCGCTGCTCGCGGCGAGGTCGACCGCGCGCGCGTGCCGCATCTCGCTGCCCTCCGTGAGCTCCTTATAGCTCACCGGTACATCGGCGGGGAACCGGTCGTGCGCGCGCGCGCT
This sequence comes from Nannocystineae bacterium, assembly GCA_007133195.1. GTDB lineage: Bacteria > Myxococcota_A > Polyangia > Haliangiales > Haliangiaceae > SLNH01. The sequence continues at coordinate 16,435 of SLNH01000276.1, forward strand.
GCGCTCGGTGATCTCCACCTCCCCGCGCGCTACCTTGAGTAGGAAGTCTCGCGTCGAGGCGTCGCTTTCGTGCAGCGCCACCCAGATCCCATCATCCTTGGGCCCCAGCACGACGCCGCGGACGAGCGCGCGGTTGGGCAGGGCGGGAAAGCTGATCTCCAGCAGGACTTCCTCGCCGCGCTCGACTTCGGACTTCGTGCGGTAAAACAGGGCCCCTGTGTCGTTGGGCTCCGAGTAGTGGCGGAGGAAAGACTCGGCCGAGCGGAAGCTGAGCGTCAAAAGTCGCATGCGCGTATCTCCTACCCCGGTGGGCTATCCCGATGGGACCGCTCGCGCGACACGCGCGATGCACCCGCCGCCGATAAGACCACAGATTCGCGGACGGCGGCAACGTGAAGGGGGCGCAAGCACCGCCTGCCACTGGGGGCATCGCCCTGGCTATCGGAGCTGCCACCCGCGGGGCTATTGGCTCCAGCCTTCGGCTTAGAGGCTCGAAATTATGTAGGGCACATGAAGGGCGGGGTGTGGTACGTAGGTTGCTTTACTGGCAACGTCGGTAGCGAGGTTGGCGAGGCCTGGCCGAGGGTTCGCCCGCTCCAGAGGTGACGCTCCAGAGGTGATGCTCCAGAGGTGACGATGATGCGCGCGCTTTACGGGATTGTGTTCGTGCTGGGACTGGCCGTCGGCCTCGCCGCCTGCGGGCCGGACGAGCCCGACCCCGGCAGCGGCGGCCCAGACGCCGGCCAGCAGGATCCGTCATCGTGTGGTCCGGAAAGCTGCGACGGCTGCTGCACGGAGTCTGGGGACTGCGTCGACGAGATTTGGGATCGACAGTGCGGCTCCGGGGGAACGCTGTGTGTCGACTGCAGCGACGACGGCCAAGCGTGCAGCGACGTCGGCCAGTGCCAGGAGCGCGAATGCGACGAAACGACCTGCCCAGACGGCTGCTGCCTCGATGACGAGTGCGTGGACGGCGACGACGCGGACGGGTGCGGGCAGGGCGGTTTGCAGTGTCAAACCTGCGACACGGACGCGGGCCAGCTTTGCGACGGGACGCAGTGCCGCGCGCCCTGTGGACCGAGCAACTGCTCCGGCTGCTGCGCCGACGAGTTCACCTGCGTGGTCGATCCCGACGACGAGGCCTGCGGCAGCGGCGGCGAGTCGTGTGAGGACTGCGGCGACGAGGGATTTTGCGACTTCGAGGGCCAGTGCCGGGACGACACCTGCGAAAACACCTGCGACGGCTGCTGCACGGACGCCGGCGACTGCATCGAGCGCGACGACCAGGAAGATTTCCAGTGCGGATTACAGGGAAATCCCTGCGAGAACTGCGAGTCGCTCGGGGACGCCGAGTCGGCGTATGTGTGCGCCGATCCCGGCGTGTGCATTTCGGACACGTGCGCGGGCGGGTGCGGCGGGGGATGTTGCGACCCCAGCGAGGATGAGCCTTGTCAGCCCGGGACCGAGCCTGCAGCCTGCGGCGGCGGCGGCGACGCCTGCGTCAGTTGCGCATCGTTCGAGATCTGCTCGAACGACGACAGGGAGTGTCGACTCGATCCCGAGTCGCTGTGGGACGTCGTCATCCTGCACGCCGAGATGCCCGACACCGACGAAGACGGCAGCGGCTGGGGGCCGCTCGGCGGACAGCCCGATCCTTACATAAGGATGACCATCGGGCACGACGGCGATAACGAACTCCAGGCGCAGACCGAGAGCGTCGATGACGCGACCTTCGTCGAGTACAACGAGGTCATCTTCGAGGAGGTGCGGGCGGCTGACCTCATGGAGCCGCATCTCGTCCTGTTCGAGTGGGTCAACGACAACGGCTTTCACTGGCCCGACCGGGTGATGTCCCTCGAGCAGCCCATCATCATCCCGGAGCACCTGTTCGGCGTGGAGACCAACCTCGTCTGGGAGCAGTCCGACGAGTACGAGGACGCGGAAAACTCGCCGCTCGAGTTCGTCGTCACGTTCGACCTCGTGCCCAGCGGTGAGGCGGACGACCTCGAGGTCGGCACGGCTACCCGCACCGTGAGCGACACGCCCCTTCGCATGTGCCGGGGCGATAACGCCGCGGTCCTCGCCACCGACCTGCCCACGCCCCGCTAGGAGCGGCTGTGGCGGCGTGCTCGCCTGAGCGCAGTTCGGGAGGGGCCGAGGCCGGGCCCGCGCTCGAGTGCGACGGGCAGCTGCGCGTCGTCACGCGTACAGTGGATGCGCCGGACGATCTGCGCCTGTCGGAAGACTCCGATGCCGCGATCGACGCCGGCGAGTTCCCGGTCGATGACCTCGACCTGGACGAGCTGGGCGTGGAGTTTCCCGACACCGATCTCGCGGGACAGCCTCGGATCGTCGATGGCGACGGCAGCGGCGAGGCCGTGATCGACCTCGGCGCCTACGAGTACCAGCCCTAACCGCCGGCGAATGTGGCGGGTAGGCTCGCGGTGACCCGCCAAGTGGTCACAGCGCGCCGCGAGCGGGATGCGCCGGGCCGGGGCGCCGGGCGAGCGCGAGCGCCCCAACCGGCCCCCGCGGGTGGCGCGGCCGCGGTTGTGGTCACGCCAGCCGCGGTGTGGCAGGCTTGCCATGTGTCGGTGCCGGCCAAACGTTCCGCGACCTATGCGGATCTCGCCGCGCGTCCGGAGGACGAGCGCGCCGAGCTCATCGGCGGTGACATCGTGGTTCAGCCCTCGCCGACGCCAGCGCATCAAAGCACGATCGGCGAGATCTACGCAGAGCTCAGAAACCCGTTTCAGCGCGGGCGCGGCGGTCCCGGCGGATGGTGGCTCATCCAAGACGTGGACGTAGAATTCGGCATCCACGACGTGTGCCGACCCGATATCTCGGGCTGGAGACGAGATAGGGTTTCGGCCTTTCCCGAGGAGCGTCCCGTCCGCTACAGACCGGACTGGCTGTGCGAGGGGCTGTCGCCTGGGACGGCCATGCGCGACCAGGGCGAAAAACGAGCCCTTTACCAGCGAGCCGAGGTGCCTTGGTACTGGGTCGTCGATCCGCACAATCGAACGCTCACGGTGCTCCGTCTCGTGTCCGAGGGCTACGTTTTGGAGCGAGTCGTCGGCGATCAGGGACAGGCGGCCCTGCCTCCCTTCGAGGCGGTCTCGATCGACCTGCCCACAATATTCCCGCCGGCGTGAGCGCTACGCGATCTGCTCGCGCGCCTCGCCGGACACGGAGCGCTGGCGCTGATCGCAGACCACAAGGCGCGCGAGGGTTGCGAACCAGGGCGGTCCAAGCTGCGGGGACGGCGCTCGGTTGCCAGCGGGCGCGGCGCGTGATAACCGCTATCCATGCGTCGCGTGGCCACATTTTCGTTCGTCCTGACGGTCTTTGCGGGCGTGGGCTGCGGCGGCAGCGAAGCCCCTCGCGGGGAGCCGCCGCCCCTGGACGACGCGCCGGACGAAACACAGGAGGCCGCCGAGGTCGAGGACGACGCGAGCCGGATCGAGGCGCTCGCCGCCCCCCTCGTCGAAGAGGAGTGGCTCGTCGGTCTGTCGGTGGGCTGGGTCGCGGGCGGCGAGCGCGGCACCGTCGGCTTCGGCGAGGTGGCGCGCGGCCGCGGCGAGACGCCGGACCAGGACACGCTGTTCGAGATCGGTTCCATCACGAAGGGGCTCATGGGCTCCGCCCTCGGCGTCATGGCGGAGCGGGGAAAGGTCGATCTCGACACGCCGGCAGGCGAGCTTTTGAGCGACATCGACGTTCCCGCGGAGGGCGAGCAGGCGGTGACGCTAAGACACCTGGCGACGCACACCTCTGGCCTTCCCCGGCTCCCCGACAACCTCGTGGCACCGCACGCAGACGATCCGTACGCGGACTACAGCCGCGAAGACCTCGCGGCGTTTTTCGAGGAGTACGACGGGACCGCCGCGCCGGGCGAGCAGTACCGATACAGCAACCTGGGGGCGGGCCTTTTCGGCGAGGCATTGGCGGAAGCAGCGGGCCAGCCTTTCGATCGGATGCTGCGCGAGACGCTTTTCGAGCCGCTCGGCATGGTGGATACCGCCGTGCGCCTCGGCGACGACCAGGCGGGGCGGCTCGCGACCGGCTACGCGGAGGGAGACGAGGTGCCGCCGTGGACGTTCGACGCGCTCGCCGGCGCCGGCGCCCTGCGATCGACGGTGTCGGATCTGCTCACGTTCATCGAGGCTCACTTTTCAGCCGATGACGAGACCATCGCCGCCGGGTTGGCGAAGGCGAGCGAGGCGCAAACGCAGATTCCGGACGGCGACTGGGTGGCCCTGGGCTGGCACGTCGGCCTCGAGGCGCGCGGCGGCTCCCCCGGCGTGGTGTGGCACAACGGCGGGACAGGCGGGTTTCACAGCTTCTTGGCCTTCGATCCCGATCGGGAGGTAGGGGTCGTCGTGCTGGCGAACTCGATGCAGCCGACCGTCGAGCGCCTCGGCATGGCCGTGATGGACGTCTTGCGCGGAGATGAGCCCGACTTCGAGGTTCCGCGCCGCGTAAGCGTCGACCGCGACACCCTGGACCGCTACGAGGGGATCTACGAGCTCGCGCCGGGCCTGGAGATCGTCGTCGCGCGCGAGGGTCGCCACCTCGTGGCGAGCGTGACCGGACAGCCGCGGTATCCGGTGTACCCCTCGTCGGAGACGGAGTTTTTCTACCGCGTGGTGGACGCGTCGATCGAGTTTCACGTGGGCGCGGGCGGCGAGGTGGAGGGACTCACCCTCCACCAGGGAGAGGTCGGCCAGCCGGCGGAGCGGACCAGCGACGATCCGGGAGTCATGCGACCCGATATCGACGTCGTGGAGCTGGACGACGCGTTTATGGATCGCTACGTGGGGGTGTACCGGATCGACGACGACACGGACTTAGAGATCAGCCGGACCGATGAAGGGCTCGTCGCGGGCGTGCCCGGTCAACCCGCGGTCCCCATCGCGCCCATTTCGCGACAGACGTTCATCGCCCCCCAAATCGGCGCCGAGCTGTCGTTCGTGGTGACCGACGACGACGCCGTGGAGGCCGTCATCATCCGCCAGGGCGGCGGGGAACAAGAGGCGCCCAAGATCGAGTAGCCGCGCCCGGTTCGTCTTGCGCGCGGCTGCGTCCGCGATTGTGGGGCAGGTGGGAATCGAACCCACACGGGCTTTCGCCCCAGGGATTTTAAGTCCCATGCGTCTGCCTATTCCGCCACTGCCCCCGGGCCGGGAATATACAAAACGCAAAGCGCGGCGGTAAGGCTATGCGGCGGCGAAGGCGGAGCAGGCCGCGCGGGAGGCGGCGGGCCGGCAGCGTTGCCTCATTCGCTCAGCCGATCGATGCGGATGAACGCGGAAAACAGCTCGCCGGCGAGGTAGTCGGTGCTTGCTGGGTCGCCCGGCCTGCCCGGCCGGACGAACGTGTTTCGCGCGGAGCCGTCGGCCCCGCGCGTTTTCGCGGGGCGCTTCGGGTCGACGTATCCTCGCCGAACGATTCCGCGGCTTTCGTAGATGAACTCGGCGACCCCTTCGTCGTTTTGATCCACGACCACGCCCACGAGCGACGCGGGCTCGCCGGGCCGGTAGTCGTCGAAGACGACGAGATCGCCTAGCAGCGGGCGCTCGGTGGCGAGGGCATCCCGGGCTTCGGCGAGATCGATGAGCGCCTGTCCGCCATGTGCCGCGCGAAGTTCGGGGATCGGGGCGAGGCCGAGCCGCTCGATGACGGTGAGCGCGAAATCGAGGTCGCCGCCGGTGTCGCGCTCGCGCCCCACGAGTCCGCGGAGCTCGGCGGCGAGCCCCCGGCCCGCCGGCTCGGTCGCGGCGATGGCGATGGCCTCGGAGGCGGCGACGAGGGGATCGCGATCGTCGCGGGCGATGGGCGAGGTCGCCTCGCGCTCGGGCCTCGGGTCCGGGAATGTGTCGCCGGCCGAGACGCCGCCCACGAGCGGGGCGCGGAACCGGTAGGGTTCGCTGCGCGTCTCGCACCCGACGGCGAGGGCGAACACGCCCGCGCTCGCCAGTGTCATGGCCCCGCGGGCACTTGCCATCGCGCTCAGGCTAATCAGGTGGCCGGCCCGGGCGCCAGTTTTCGGCGCGCATGGACAGCGAGCGCCGCGGCAAAGCTGGCTTTGACTCGGTCCTCGCGAGCCGCGAGATGTGGCTCCCCACATCGATCATCACGCCTGGGTCGAGGCACCTGACCGAGGCCGGATTGGTTCGGCGAAGCCCGATCGCAGTGGAGCTCGAGGCTCGGGGGCGCTAGTGTCCTGCTTATGTCAGGCCCCGCCCACAGCGTGCGGCGACTCGTCCGCCATCGCATCGCGCCGATCGTGCTCGTCGCGATCCTGGCGCTCATGGCCGCCCGGACGTGCCAGAGCGAGTCGATCGAGACCACCGCGGAGCTCCGGTTCGGCGAGGTGAGCGAGGATATCCGCGAGGTGCGCGGGGAGCTATTGCGCCCCGGCGAGACCGAGGCCGTGGCCTACTTCTCGCGCGCCTTCGGCGACGCGGGGCCCCCGGGGCCGGTGCGCTGGGAGCTTCGCGCGGCGCCGGGGCCCTACGAGCTGGAGCTCGAAATCCAGCTCGAGGACGCGTGGGTGGAGATCGAGCGAGAGGTGGAGCTCTTGGACCGCGGGGTGGTGCGGGTCGATCTTGGCGACGAGCTCGGCGACGAGCTCGGCTCGGCCCAGTAGCGCGGCGCCCTCGTCAGGCGGCGCGGCAGTCGCGCGGCGCCCTCGTCAGACGCCGCTCGAGTTCATCGGCGCGCCGATGACCCGGCGTCACGATGCGCTCACGTCGTAGACGAGCTCGCCGCCCGGGCCGAGCGGCGCGCCCACGAACATCCACCCGAGCAAGAGCACGCTCCACACGATGAGGAAGCCCACCGTGTAGGGGAACATCGTGGCGATGAGCGTGCCGATGCCGCCGCGCGGGACGTGCTTTTTCATGAACACGAGCACGATGACGAGGTAGGCGTTTAGCGGGGTGATCACGTTGCTCACCGAGTCACCCACCCGGTAGGCGGCCTGCGTGAGCTCGGGGCTCACGCCCACCATCATGAACATCGGGATGAAGATCGGCGCGAACATCGCGTACTTCGCAGACATCGACCCGATGAACATGTTGAAGATCACCGTCACGATGATGAACGACACCATCAGGCTGCCCGCGCCCAGCTCGAGCCGGCCGAGGAGCTGGCCGCCGGACATCGCGAGCATGGTGTCGAGGCCGGAGTATCGGAAGTACTCGATGAACTGCGCGGCGAAGAAGGCGAGGACGATGATGGGGGCCATGCTCGACATCGAGTCGATGAGGAGCTTGGCGACGTCCTTGTCGCTTCGGATGTTCTTCATCATCGCGCCGTAGACCACCCCGGGCACCACGAACACGAAGAACAGAATCGGCACGATCGTCTCGATCCACCGCGGGAAGCTGCCGCCCTCGCCGTGAAGCGGGGCGCCGGGGATGAAGATGAGCGCGGCGAACGCGGCGATCACGCCGAGCATCGCCAGGCCCGCGCCCCGCATCGCCCGACGCTCGGCAGGCGACAGCCGGTGCTCGTCGACGCCGCCGCCGGCCTGGGGCGCCGGACCGCCCTCTTCGGGGGGCTTGTCGCGAAGCCGCTTTTCGACGAACAGCGACGTGATCGCCCACCCCGTGAGCGTGATCAGCACCGTGGAGGCGATCATGAACCACCAGTTGGCGGCGGCGCTCACCTGGTAGTCGGGGTTCAAGACGTTCGCGCCCATGGTGCTGAACTCGGCGAGCGCGGGGTCGATGCTGGTCACGAACAGGTTGGCCGAGAATCCGGCCGACACGCCCGCGAACACGGCGGCCAGGCCCGCGAGCGGTGACCGGCCCACCGCGGCGTAGAGCGCCGCGGCGAGCGGCGGCAGCACCACGTAGCCGGCGTCGGACCCGATCGACGACATGATGCCGATGAACACCATCGACGGCGTGAGGAGGCGACCGGGCACCACGAGCATGAACGAGCGCAGCGCGGCGCCGATGAGACCGGTTCGTTCCGCCACGCCGATGCCGAGCATGCCGACGAGGACGATGCCGAGCGGCGGGAACGCGATGAAGTTGCCCACCATGGAGGACAGGGCGTAAAACAGCCCGTCCCGGGTGAGCAGGCTCTGCGCGCCGTGGGTCTTTTCGCGATCCGTCTGGACCTCGCGGGTGGCGAGCTCCTCGGTCTCGGGATCCAACACCGGCACCTCGAGCGCCTCTCCGGTGTCGGGATCGACGACCGGCTCGCCGCCCTCGCCGGTGACCACCTCGCGCGCGGGGACCTGCTCGGTCTCGTACACCGGTCGCCACTCCATCAGTGGCTTGCCGGTGTCGGGGTCGAGGACTTGCTCGGTCTTTTGCTCGCTGGTTTCGGGATCGATGACGGGCTCGCCGCGCTCGTCCGTGACGGGCTCCGTGATCGGCTGCGGCAGCGTCTCGGTGACCTCCCAATCCAGCGTCCACGCCAGGTGGGACAGCCCCATGACGAGGAGCGTCCCCAACAAAAACAGCGTGGTGGGATCGGGCAGCCGGTTCCCGGTGCGCTCGATCAGGTCGAGAATACCCCGCCGCTTTTGTCGGTCGTCGCGCTCGCTCATTGCTTCCAACCTCTTGGTCGTACCTTCGGGCCGCGCGCTTGGGCAGACAGTGGGGTCGCCAGCCGGCGCGCACCGTACGACAGGGGGGCTGCCGAGGCCAGGACCGCGCGCACAAAGCGCCGCGCCGGGCAGGCGGCGCCGGCGGGCGAGCGACCAAGCCGGCGCGGCCGGCTAAAACCGGTCGAGCGCGGCGGCGGCGCGCTCGCGCACGTTCCGGTTGTCAGCCGTCTCGGCCAGCTCCTCGAGGTGTTCCCGCGCCGGCGGCCCGATTTCCTCGGCCAAAAAGTCGGCGACCCGCTCGTGGGCGCGGGGGCTTACGAAGCCCTCGGCGACGGTCTCGATTAAGACCGTATCGCGGCGGTAGCCGTCGTCGAGCTCGATGGCGCGCCGAAACGCCTGCATCCCGTCCGTCCACCACATGCGGTCGAAGTAGGCGCGCCCGAGCAGGTAGAACGCCTCGGCCACCTCGTCGTGCTCGTCGGTGAGCAGCTCGAGGCGCCGCACGGCGCCACCCGGGTTCCTAGCGACCGCCTCGCGCGCCGATTCGAGCTCAGGGAGATCAGCGACCTCTGCGGGCGCGTCGGGCTGGTGGGTCGTGGTCGGCTCGGCGCCTTCGTCACTAGAGCTGCCGCCAGCGGCGAGCGCCGCGGCGACGAGCGTGGACGTAAGCCCTGCGACGAGGAGCGCGATTCCGGGGTGGCTCCTGGCCCACGGCCAAACCGTCCGGTTTAGCCAGCCCCGTACGCCATGCGCAGGCGCGTATGGGCCGCGCGCAGGCGCGGGCACGTCCCCGGCGGGAGGCGGGGCCGGCGGGGCGGCCGGCGCGGGAGAGGGGCCGGGAAAGCCGCCGTGCGGGGGCGGGGGCTCGTAGCCGCCGGCGCCGCTGAGC
>SLNH01000296.1 GCA_007133195.1 Nannocystineae bacterium
CAACTGCGCGGCCAGCGCCCCGTGCTGGTCGTCCATGAGGTTTGAGTCGTCGAGGACGAACAGCACGTCGAGATCGCGCGTAAGCGAAGTCGGAATGTTCGACTTCCCGTTTCCGTTCCCGTTCCCGTTCCCATTCCCGTTCCCGTTCCCGTTCCCGTTCCCGTTCCCGTTTTCGCCTAAGCGACAGATGCCGGACACCTCATCGCAGAATTGGCCAGGGGGGCACTGGCTTTCCTCGCTACAGGCGAGCTCGGCCGGATACGGCGGGTCGAAGCACGACGCGACGAGCAAGACGAGCGGCGCGAGCATACCGGCGCGCGCGCCCCGGCGCACTCGCGCCTGTGCCGGGCCAACACTCATGGCTAGAGCGTACCAAACAGGTCGAACGTGATGTCTACGCCAAGCCGCCAGCGCGCGCGATCGTCACCGGCGATGACCTCATAGCGCGCATAGGGCTCGAACACGAGCCCGGTGGTCCCGATCGGCACGCCCGCGGCGGCCTGGGCATGCGCGGTGGGGAGCCATTCCCAGTCGGTCCGCGCGCTCTCTGCGCGCACCGGGTCATCAGTCTCGAGCGTGAGCTGGCGAAGTCGCACACCGGCTCCCGCGGAAACCGCCGGTACGATGGGGCCGTCGTACACGGCGCCGAGCTCGGCAGCCACCGTGAAGTCGCGTTCTCGGAGCCGGAGCGCGCGCGGCATCTCGGCCGGCGACAGGCCCACATAGCCGAGCCTGGCCCCGGGGCGGACGAACAGGCGATCGCGCCCCGTGCGCTGGTACAGAAAGCCCACGAGCTCGGGGATGAAGACGTTGCGCTTGCGGGTTCCGTAGTCATTTTGGCGGGCGAATCCCGCAGACAGGCCGACAGCGGTCGTCGCGGGCCGGGTGTCCTCGGAGGTGGCTGGCGTCGCGTCGTCGCCCGTGTCGGTAGCTGCGGGATCGCCCTCGGCGAACGCCGGGCCCGCTGCGGACGCGAGCACGAGCGCGGCGGTGAGCGCTGCGCTTGGGAGCGCATAGGTTCGGAGCCCCGCCGAGCGCACCCCCGATACGAGCGTCATGACGCCTCTCCGCACGCGCCCCGCGCCTGGTCCGGAAAGCCGAGCTCGCCGAAGCGGGCGGCGAGCTGGTCGCAGAGCGGCTCGCGCGCCTCCTCGGGCATCCGCGGCACGAACGCAGACAAGAACGCCGCCACGACCTCCGCGTCGTAAACCCGGGGCGCGCCTTCGTGGCGAACGCAGTTTCGGACCCCGTGGCCCGGCTCGGGGAGAAGGTCCGCGGACTGGGTGCGGATCGCCTCGCGCATACCCGTCATGGCGCTTATGACGGTGCGGGAAAACGACCCGCGGTCCGCCGCGTTTTGAGGGTCGTAGCCGAGGTCGATCATGGTCTCGTAGAGCGCGCCGGCGAACAGGGTCCCGATGCAGTAAAATTGGCCCTCGCACGGCGGGTCGGCGGTCTGCTGGCCGTCCTGGACCACGAGGTCCTCGAGCGTGAAATTCGGCTCGGCGAAGTCGCGCGCGTCGGCGCTCGCGATCGGGAAGCCGGCGATGGGGTTCGCCCCGCCGGTGTAGGCGAAGCTCACGAAGTCGGCGAAGCCCTCGTCGAGCCCCGCGATCCCATATTCGGAGCGGAGGCGTCCGGGAAACAGCGGATCTTCGCTGTTATCGCCGCCCGGGGTGCACAGCACGGGGGCTCCCTCGTCGAAGGTGTGCTCGAACAGGGCGTGCCCGAACTCGTGGGCGATGACGAGGGGATTCGCGCTGAGCGGCACGGCCTCGAATTCGGAGCGCTGCGCCAGGCCGAATTGGCCTGCGTCGATCACGTAAAACGCGTTGAACTTTGGGGTCTGGGTCTCGACCGAGTCCTCTGTCGTGATGCGGATCGAGGGCTCGAAATAGATGTCCAGGGGGCCAAAGTCATCGACGAACTCCGCGGACGAGAAGCCGGCTACGCGCTCGAGGTCGGCCAGGAGCTGCTCGTAGTGGTAGTACGCCGTGAGCATGATCAGGGTCGGATAGTCCCGCGCGACGGCGCGCCCGCCGTCTACGCGGTAGCGAAGGCCTGGGGCGTCTGCGCCGGCGATGCGCCCGTCAGAGACCAGCGAGCCCGCGAGCTCGCGAGCCTCGATCGCACCGCCGCGGCTCAGCGTGAGCTCGGGCGCGAACAGCGAGTCGAGATCCTCGAGGTAGGTGAACGTTCGGGTGGCGAGGGAAAACGCCGGCTCTCGGGTGTCGGGATCGATCTCATCGAGGTCTAGGACTTGGGCCTCGTACGGTGGCCCCTCCGCCACCTCGCCGTAGCAGCCGGGGCCAGCGACGGCCATGAGGGCGGCAGCGACAGCTGAAAGCGGGCGGAGGTTGTCGACCGATCGGCTCACGGTGTCACCATCGTTTCGTCGCCGACAGCCAGGGCGTGCCGACCTCGAGAGACAGCGGCGCGAACCCGCCGGCTTCGAGAAGCCACGTCTCGCCCGCGCGAAACGCGAGAAGGAGGCGCACGAACGTCTGGTCGGCCAGATTGCCCAGCGCGGGGGGGCGGGCCGAAATATTCTCAGACGGCGAGCTCTCTCGGACGAACAGCCCGGGCAGGCTCACCAGCGTGGCGTTTACGCCGAGCCGGTCCGTCATGAAGGCGTCGTAGTCGAGCGCGAAACCGAAGGTGGACACATGGGTCCGCTCGAATTCGTCCGCTCCGCGCACGGTGAGGCCGAGCGCCGTGAAGGTGACGTTTTGCCGGTCGGTGAGCGATAGGCCGAAGGCCGTCGATGCGTAGCCTCCCGTCCAGCTCGCGTCGTCCGTCCGCATATAGCCGCCCTGAAGCGTGGCCACGGACTGAAACCGCTCCCCCGCATAGAGGCGATAGCGGAGGCGCGGAGCGGCGCCGGGGTGGTTGCCACCGAACACCGAGAACGCCGGTAACAGGTTGATCCCCGCCGTGAAGTTCTCGGTTACGCCATAGTCGAGCTGAAACAGCGGCAGGTTCGCCACCACGCCGCCCCGCTTCGCCATACGCGTGTTGAAGGCGCCGGGAAACCCCTGCTTGGGCGTGTCGATCGACTCGGACTGGACCACGTAGTCACCGCCGCGCTGGGCGTGTGCGTCTCCGCCCGTAACCAGGAAGAGCGCGAGAACGAGCCCCGCCGCCGCCGCCGCGCCGCCGCCCGCACGCGACGTGGGGCGCCCGGGTTTGCGTCGCCGGACCATGAGCCACAGCAAAGCCGCGGCGACGAGCGTCGTCCCGGCCCTGCCCCCGCCGCCGCTCGCGCAGCCCCCGCAGCCGCTCGGGCTGCCGAGAGTCTCGCAGTCGCCGCCCTCGCCCTGGAGCTCGTAAAACGGGGTGTTCGTGATCCCCGAGACCGAGACCGCGTCGATTTCCCAGCCGGCGGCGGACAGGCCTTCGCCGGCCCCGATGCGAAATCGGATCTGCACGGTGCTCCCCGAAAACTCGCGCCCGAAGTCGAGGGTGACGTCCTCGAAGCCGGGGTAGTCGGCATTCTCAGCCACGTAACCCGCGCGACCCTGAAGCGGGTTGCCGATGCCCTCGATGCCGATGACGCCGATGTACCGGGGGGCCGCGAGCTCGCTCACGTCTTGCCACTCGCCGTCCGGCTCGCGAATCTCCACCACCCCGCCGGCGAAGTTGATGTCACCGTCTTCGTCGTCGAGGGACAGGGCTGCAAACGAGTGGCGGTGCCGATAGGAAATCGTGAGGCGATCGGTCGCCCCGACCTCGAGCTCGGGCGAAACGAGCCGAGAATCGGTGACCACCGGCACCTGCTCGCCGCGCCACACCGCTTCGCCGCGCTCGCCGGCGAGGCTCCACACTGGAGCCGGACCGAGATCCTCGGTGCTCCAAGGCGTCTCGGGACTCTCCATGTCGTCGCTGGTGCTCGCGTTTCGGACGACGTCGTAGTTGACGAGCTCGCGGACCGTGAACGGCTGGCCGCCGAGCTGTCCATCCCCGTCTTGAGCGGCAACTTCGAACTCGACCACGGCGAGGTCGGGAAGCGTGTCGTCGGCGGCCACCGGGATCTCCACCTGCTGAGACGAGATGGGCGCCACGTCGGCGATGGTGGCGCTATCGCCCTCTGGGAACGATATCGCCGGCTCGTCGGCCGTCACGGTCACGGTCGTGCCTCGCAGCTCGCCGAAGCCTGCGTTTTCGAGCGTGAGCGTGAGGGTCCCGGTCTCCGTGAGATCCAGCACGCCGTCGTCGTCGCAGCTGTCGATGTCGTCGCGAAGCTCGGCGTCCGCGAGGCGCAGCTCCGGTGCGGTGTCGAAGCTCGCGGTCACCCCGACGAGGTCCGTGCTATAGCGCGGCGGGGAGGCGGCGCCGGACCCGAAGCCGCGCCCCGCAAACGCCTCGGCCATGACGGCGAAGTCCTCTTCGTCCGCAGCCCACACCGCCGACAACAGCGCACGGGCCTGCTCGGTATAGGTCGGGGCGGGAGGCGCGAGCTTCATTCCCGCCACGAGGTAGTCGCTCATTCGCCGGCGCGCGTCTTCGAACTCGTGGTCGCGCTCGAGCAAGAGTGCGGCGTAGGCATCGAGGAGCGCGGTCGCCCACACCTCGCCGGCGTTATGGACCTGGGCGTTGTCCGGCGAGCCGCCGGAGATGGGGTGGCTGTCGGGAAGCTCCACGCCCCGCTGGATGTGTTCGAAGGTAAAGTCGTTGATGTCGGGGTTCGTCGAGTACGGGACGCGGCGAACGCCGTAGTAGACGCTGTCGGGGAGGGCCGCGGCGGCGTACTGGCCGACGGCGTAGGCGCCGCCGAGATCGTCGCCTTCATCGATCGACATGTGAAGGGCGATGAAATCCGCGAAGCCCTCGCTCATCGCCCGGCACTGCAGCGTCGTCTGGCAGTCTTCCACGAGGCGGAAATGGATGTAGTGTCCCCACTCGTGGGCGACGATCGTGTTGTCTAGCGTCCCGTCGCGCTCGGGGGCGGAGCTGTCTCGGAACATGCGGGCGGTTTCGGGCAGCGCCGCCTTGAGGTCGTCGCCGTCACCCAAGGTGATCATGAGCGCCGGAATGTCCACGCCGGCGGGCTCCTCGCCCTGGGCCATCTGCACGACGCCGTCCTCCTCGTCGTTTGCGACGATGAGGCCCGCGGCGCCGGCGGCCTCTGCGTGCACCGCTTTGGTCTCGAACGTGCATCCGCCGCGATCGACGAGGGCCAGGGCGTCTGAGACGTCGTTTTGAATCGGGTGGCACGCGTCCGTCACGCTGCCCTCGTCGCCGGTTTCCGTATCGGTCTCCCCGTCGTCGACCAACACCACGTCGGCTTCGAGGTCGAAGTCCGCCGGGCCGAACTGGGCCACGCCCACCGGGGACAGCTCACGGCCGAGCGCGTCCACCCGCGCCTCCGTGGGCCCGTCCCACAGGTACATCTGCATCCGCGGCGACGTGCCTTCGGGCGGCACGAGCATATTCGCGTTGTTGCGCGGGGGATCGTCTGTGCGCGCCGCGTCCTGCGCCTCGGCCAGGAGGCGGTCGCCCGGGACGCCGCCGCGGTCGAAGTTGTCCTCCTGCGCGTTCCCCGCGGCCTCGTCGAAGCCCGAGTCGTAATACCAGTTGTGCAGCCAGTTCGTGACGTAAAACAGCTGTGTCACAGAGGCCATGATCTGCTCGTCGTCGTCGAGCGGCTCCGCCTCGGGGTCGTAGCTGTGGAGAAACTCTCCATCGGCTGAAATCTCGGCTCTTACATCCTCGCCCTCGTTGAAACCGTCGGGGAGGGTGTGGTCGGCGTAGGCGTCCACGTTGTTGCCGCGGGTCTCGGTCGCTCCCTCGGGCAGCCAGGGATCGGGCTCACCGTCTGGGTTCGCGTTGAACCCCAGCATCGAGACGTCCCTCGGTTCGATGAACTCAAGGGTTCGATCCTCCGGCTCGCCGCTCGGGTGCGGGTTTTCGCTCCCCTGCGGTCCGTCGTGGGGCGTGCCCAGCTCGTCGTCCCGCGCCCACACCCGGTAGTCGAAGCTCGCCCCGGCGGACAGCGAGTGGCGCCGGAGGAGCTCTCCGTCGCGCGCGCCGATCACGTAGGCCTGTCCGGTCACCTCCGTGCTCGGCCCCAGCGAAGACACGAAGTGAAGCGCGTAGGCGGGGATGAGCTCTCCGCCCAAGGGGTAAAGAACGGGCCTGGCTCGCGCGGGCTCGTGCAGGTAGACGCCGGTGCGTGAGGAGGGCGCGATGTGAAACGCGGCTTCCGCGCCCAAGCCGCCGCTTCGAATTTCGGAGGCGGCGGGCGCGAGCTGGACCTCGGCGCCATAGCGGTCTTCGATCGCGCCCGCGATCGCCTCATCGGGCGCGATCTCGAACGCCTCGGGCCTCACGGCGTCCGCCGCGGCCTGCGGGAACAGATCGCCCGAGACGGCGACGAGCTCCAGGTCGCGCGTCATGAGGACGGAAAGCTGGCCCCCGACGATGTCGTAGCCTCCGACTCGCTGGCGAAACCGTACGATGATGCCGCCGCGGCCCGTGTCGTGGACTTCGCGGAGCTCGGCCCCGTGCGCGGCCGCCGTGGCGCCGCGCTGTTCGGCGCCCGAGACGAGGTGGCGCCGCGCCGCCTCGGCCGGCGAGGCGCCGGCGCGCGGCGACGCGCGCGTGCCGAAAAGCGATACCCGCGGCGCGCTCGAGGTCGGGGTCTCCGAGGCCAGAGCGCGCTCGCCTCGGTCTCGCATCGCCTCGAGGTGGGCATCATAGGGATCCAGCTCGGCGAACGCGGGCGGCGCGGCCCCCAGGCAAAGCGCGACGATGCCTACTCCCAGCTGCTTCCTCATCCTGAGCTCACTCGCCCGTCGCCCGCCGGTCGCGCACGACGGGCGCAGTTTCTCACCCCGCGGCCACCCACTCAAGCGATACCGCCGCGGGGACGGGCCGTCCTGACGGGGGGCGCCGTCCTCCCCGGGGGCCGGCGGCCGACGGCCGGCAGGCGGCGATCCTTGCGACCGCCGCCCGGCCGGCGTAACTCAGTAGCTCAGGTTTTGCGCGACTGCGCGCTCGACGTCCTCCACCGACAGCCCTTTGCGCGCCGCGTAGTCCTCCACCTGGTCGCGGCCGATGGGCCCGACCGCGAAGTACTTCGATTCGGGGTGGCCGAGGTAGATGCCGCTCACGGCCGCCGTGGGAAACATCGCGTAGCTGCTGGTGAGCTCGATGCCCGTCCGCGGCGTGGCCTCGAGGAGCTCGAACAGCGTCTCCTTGTCACTGTGATCCGGACACGCCGGGTAGCCGAACGCGGGCCGAATCCCGCGGTACTCCTCGCGGACGAGCTGCTCGTTGGTGAGGTCCTCGCCTTGGCCGAAGCCCCAGTCGCGGCGCGCCTTGGCGTGCAGGTACTCGGCGAAGGCCTCGGCGAGCCGGTCGGCCAGCGCCTTGGCCATGATCGCGTTGTAATCGTCGTTTTGGCGCTCGTAGCGCGAGACGATCGTCTCCAGGCCGAGACCCGCCGTGACCGCGAACGCACCGATGTAATCGCGCGCGCCGCTCTGTGCCGGCGCGACGAAGTCGGCGAGCGAGTAAAGCGGCTTGCGATCCATCTGCTGTCGCAGGAAGTAAAACCGCGCCCGCTCCTTTTCGCGCTCGTCGTCGTAGATGACGATGTCCTCGCCCACGGAGGCCGCCGGGAAGAAGCCGTACACGCCGCGGGCGCCGAGCTCGCCGCCGGCGAGGATCTCGTCGAGAAGGGCGCGCCCGTCGTCGAACAGCTCCTTGGCGCGCGGACCCACCTTCGGGTCATCGAGTAGCTTCGGGTAAACGCCCTTGATCTCCCAAGCGTGGAAAAACGGCGTCCAGTCGATGAAGCTCACGAGCTCGGACAGGGACAGCTCGACGTCCCGCAGGCCGGTGAACGCCGGCGCGGCCACCTCGCTGTCCCCGAACGAGATCTCGGGGCGGCGGGCGCGCGCCTCCTCGAGGGAGAGCACCGTTTGCTTGCGCTGCGTTGCGTGATAACGGGTGCGGATCGAGTCCTGCTTCTGGGCGTTGTCGCGCGCGAACGCCTCGCGGTGCTCCTTGCTGATGAGCTTGCCGACAACGCCCACCGCCAGCGACGCGTCCTGTACGTGCGCGGTGACCTTGTCGTAGGAGGGCGCGATCTTGACGGCGGTGTGTTTGCTCGACGTCGTGGCCCCGCCGATGAGGAGCGGGAGGTCGAACTCTCGCCGCTGCATCTCCTTCGCCACGTGGATCATCTCGTCGAGCGACGGCGTGATAAGCCCCGACAGGCCGATGATGTCGGCGTTTTCCTCGATCGCGGCGGTTAGGATCTTGTCCGCGGGCACCATCACGCCGAGGTCGATAACCTCGTAGCCGTTACACCGCAAGACGACGCCCACGATGTTCTTGCCGATGTCGTGCACGTCGCCCTTGACCGTGGCCATCACGATCTTGCCCTTGGCGGACGTCTCACCGGTCGCCTGGCGCTCCTTCTCCATGATCGGCTCGAGGATGGCCACGGCCTTCTTCATCACGCGGGCGCTCTTGACCACCTGCGGCAAGAACATCTTGCCTTCGCCGAAAAGCTCGCCCACGACGTTCATGCCGTCCATGAGCGGTCCCTCGATGATGTCGAGGGGCTTTTCGTAGGTCTCGAGGGCCTCGGCCACGTCTTCGTCGACGTAGTCGGTGATGCCCTTGAGGAGCGCGTGCTCGAGGCGCTTTCCGAGCGGCTCGGTCCGCCACGCGAGCTGCTCCTCCTTGCTCTTTCCCTTGCTCTTGACCGTCTCGGCGAAGTCGACGAGGCGCTCGGTCGCGTCGGGGCGGCGGTTCAGGAGGACATCCTCCACGTGCTCGAGGAGTTTCGGCTCGATATCCTCGTAGACCTCGAGCTGGCCGGCGTTGACGATCGCCATGTCGAGGCCGGCCTTGATCGCGTGATAGAGAAAGGCCGCGTGCATGGCCTCGCGGACCGTGTTGTTGCCGCGGAACGAAAACGAGATGTTCGATACGCCGCCGGAGACGCGCGTGCCGGGGATTTCGGCCTTGATGCGGCGCGTCGCCTCGATGAAGTTGACCGCGTAGTCGTTGTGCTCCTCGATGCCCGTACCCACCGTGAGGATGTTGGGATCGAAGATGATGTCCTCGGGGGGGAATCCGACCCGCTCGGTGAGGATCTTGAAGGCCCGCTTGGAGATCGACACGCGCCGCTCCACGTCGGTGGCCTGGCCCTCCTCGTCGAACGCCATCACGACCACGGCGGCGCCGTAGCGCCGGACCAGCGACGCCTTCTCCACGAAGTCCTCTTCACCCTCCTTGAGGCTGATCGAGTTGACCACCCCTTTGCCCTGAAGGCACTTGAGGCCCTCCTCGATCACCGAGAACTTCGAGCTGTCCACCATCACCGGGATGCGGGTGATGTCGGGCTCGGCTCCGATCAGGTTCAAGAGCTTCTTCATGGCCGCGTGGCCGTCGATCATCCCCTCGTCCATGCACACGTCGAGGATGTTCGCGCCCCCGTCGACTTGCTGACGGGCGACCTCCACCGCGGCCTCGTAATCGTCCTCGCGGATTAGGCGGCGAAAGCGCGCCGAGCCCGTGATGTTCGTGCGCTCGCCGATCATCACGAAGTTGGTGTCCGGGGTGACGTTTACGGGCTCGAGCCCGGAGAGGCGAAGGTGGGGCTGCCTCTCGGGGGCCTGACGCGGCTCGTGACGCGCCGCGGCGTCGGTGATGGCGCGGATGTGCTCGGGGGTGGTGCCGCAGCAGCCCCCGACCACGTTGAGGAGCCCGTCCCGGCAAAACTCACCGAGGACCTTGGCCATGTGCTCGGGCGTGTCGTCGTACTCGCCCATCTCGTTGGGGAGACCGGCGTTGGGGAAGCACGCCGTATACACCGTGGCGCAGCGCGACAGCTCCTCGACGTGAGGACGCATGTCCTCGGCGCCGAGGGCGCAGTTGATGCTCACGATCGTGATATCCGCGTGCTCGACCGAGTTCCAAAACGCCTCGGGCGTTTGCCCCGAGAGCGTGCGCCCCGAGCGATCGGTGATGGTCGCAGACGAAATCACGGGGATGTGCTGGCCGGTCTCGTCGCGGAGCTTGGTGATCGCGAAGAGCGCCGCCTTCATATTGAGGGTGTCGAACGAGGTCTCACATAAGAAGACGTCGACACCGCCCTCCATCAGCGCCGCGGCCTGCTCGTAGTACGCTTCGACGAGCTCGTCGAAGGTGACGCCCCGGTAGCCCGGGTCGTTGACGTCCGGCGAAAGCGACGCCGTCTTGTTCGTCGGTCCGAGGGAGCCGGCCACGAACCGGGGCTCGCCGGGATTGGCGGCGACGAACGCGTCGCGCGCCCGCACCGCGGCTTGCGCCGAGGCGAGGTTCATCGCCCTGACCTGGGGTTCCAGCTGGTAGTCCCCCATGGCGATCGACGTCGCGTTGAACGTGTTCGTCGTGATGAAGTGCGCTCCAGACTCGAGAAAGCTCTTGTGGATCTCTTCGATGAGATCCGGGCGCGTGATCGACAGGACATCGTTACAGCCCTTGAGCGGGGCAGGATGGTCCTTGAACTCCTCGCCGCGGAAATCGGCTTCCTCGAGCGGATGGCCCTGAATCATCGTGCCCATCGCGCCATCGATGATCGCGATCCGATTTGAGAGCAGGTCGTTTAACTTCTGGATGGTGTTCACAAGCGGAACCTTGTATGGAAGGGTGATCTAGAGAACTCGAAATGGCCTCCTACGCCATCGTTTTGAGCTCGCCCGACGAACCTCGGACCGGCTGCTCCGCCCCGGCGGAGCCTCTACCCTTTAGGATCATCTCGAAATGAAGTCAACTCAGCCCGAAATCGCCGATTCAGTTATGGATTTGGTGGGACGCACCCCCATGGTGCGGCTGTCGCGCATCGGCCGGGACGTGCCCTGCGAGCTCTTCGGGAAGCTCGAGTTCATGAATCCGGGCGGATCCGTCAAAGATCGCATCGCGATGCGCATGGTCCTCGATGCCGAGCGGGACGGCCGGATCCGGCCCGGGGACACGCTCATCGAGCCCACGTCGGGGAACACCGGCATCGGGCTCGCCATCGCGGGAGCCGTGCGCGGGTATCGAGTGATCATCACCATGCCCGAGAAGATGAGTCAGGAAAAGCAGGTGGTGTTGGAGTCGCTTGGCGCGGAGATCATTCGCACGCCGACCGACGTCACGTTCGATTCTCCTGACAGCCACATCGGCGTCGCGAAGCGGCTCAAAGAGGTGATCCCGAACGCGCATATCCTCGATCAATACGGCAATCCGTCGAACCCGATGGCGCACGAGGAGGGCACCGCGGCCGAGATCCTCGAGCAGACGGGCGGCAAGGTCGACGCCGTGGTGATGGGGGCCGGGACCGGCGGCACGATCACGGGCGTGGCGAAGGCGCTCAAGGCGGCGGTCCCGGGGGTGAAGATCGTAGGCGCGGATCCCGAAGGCTCGATTCTCGCCGGCCCCGGCGAGCTCAAGAGCTACAAGGTCGAGGGGATTGGCTACGATTTCGTCCCGGAGGTGCTCGATCGGGATCGGGTGGATCGGTGGATCAAGACCAACGACAAGGACTCATTCCGCACCGCCCGCCAGCTCATCCGCCAGGAGGGGCTCCTCGTCGGCGGCTCGAGCGGTTCGGCGATGTGTGCGGCGCTCGAGGTGGCGCGCGAGATGAGCGAAGGCCAGCGCATCGTCGTGATCTTTCCCGACGCCGTGCGCAACTACATGACGAAGTTCGTAGACGACATGTGGATGCGGCAGCACGGTTTCCTCCAGGCCGACTGGGAGGTGGGCACGATCGCCGACGTCGTCCGGGCGCTTCCGTCGCGAGAGCTCATCACGGTGGAGGTCTCCGACCAAATTCAGGACGTCATCGATAACTTCAGAAAGGAAGGCATCTCACAGATGCCGGTGCTGGATAACGGTCGCCTCGCCGGCATCCTCACAGAGGCCGACGTCCTCCACCACCTGGTTTCGAGACGCTCGGACGACCGGACGAAGGTCGCCGAGCTCATGGAGCGGCGGGTCTCCACCGTGTCGCCGCACGCGAGCTCGAGCGAACTGCCGCGCATCTTCGAGCGCGGGGAGGTGGCCCTCGTGGTCGGCGACGACGGCGAGGTCGTCTCAATCCTCACGAAGCTCGATTTGATCGAGTACCTCGCCGCCGAGACCGACATCACTACCCACGCACCGATCACATAGATCACCGTCCCCACATACGAACGCCGCCGGGGCGGTGACCCCGGCGGCGCCAAAACGTCGAGCTATGGGATGCCGAGTCGAGCGGGCCGCGGAAACCCGAAAACGCTAGCCCGCTCCACGTACGAATCTACTCGATGATCGGCGGATCGCGGTCGTCGTCGTCGTCGTCGTCATCATCGTCGTCATCGTCATCGTCGTCATCGTCATCGTCGTCATCGTCGTCGTCGTCATCGTCACCGCCGCCACCGCCGTCGTCGTCCTCGCCGACGCAGTCGCCTCCGCCGAGCTCACTGTTATTGTACTGGTCGAGCACGCTGGCGAGCTCGATGAGCTCGGCGCGTAGCTCGCTGTCGGCGGACAGGTCGGCGATGTCCTCCGGGGTGTTGTTTTCGAGGATTTCTGTGGCCGCGTCGAACTCGTCGGCGATCGTGCCATCGCCGCTGCCGGCGAGCTGGTTGAGCTCGGCCGCGATGTACTGCGCGGCGAGGATGTAGTAGGCGCTTTCGCTAGGTTCGGTCCACAGCGCTTCGAAGTAGGTCTTGCCGCTTTGGAAAAATTCGGTGTCCTCGCCGTCCGGGAGCTCGTCCCACGTGGCGTCGAATCCAGCCGGTCCCTGCTCTGCGTGCGTCTGCCAATAGCCCCGGGTGCGGCAGAGATCCTCGTCGTCGCCTGTGTCACCCTGCTCGCTCGCCTGGTCTTGGCCCTGGCCAAGCGCTCCCTCGGAGCTGTCGGTCGCGAGCTCGCAGCCGATGGAAAACGGCGCGGCGATGGCAAAGACGGCGACGGGTAGGATGTTGGTCAGATAAGACTTGCTGGGCATGATTGACCTCATTCGGCGACCTCATTCGTCGATTAAACGGGTTTGTGTTGACTTCGGCTGACAGGAGCAACGTTCATGCCTACGCGAGCTCGTGCGCCTCCGTGCGCGGCTGTGCGCGCAGGGGCGCGATCGTCCCCATTTCGGAACCACTGGAAATTTTTGGGGTTTGCGCGGCGCCTTGCAAAGCCAGGGGCGCCAGGAGTGGTTCGTGGTCGTCGCGCCGCCGGAATGTTGGTGGGGAGACTCCCCCACGCGCGGGGGACAGCTCCCAGGTCGGGCTGCCGGATTGGCGTCACGTCGCGACGTCCGGCTTATCCACGATATTCGAGGGCGTCTGCCCCGCCGACCACTGACGATAAAGACGGATGAACTGGTCGCTGAGCGCCTGCCGCCAGCCGACGAAGTCACCGGCCATGTGTGCGGTGAGGATCACGTCTCGCCTGGTCCACAGTGGGTGGGTGTCCGGAAGCGGCTCCTCCTCGAACACATCGAGCGCCGCGCCCGCGATCTCCCCGTGATCGAGCGCCCCGCACAGGTCCTCGGTATTGACGATAGGGCCGCGGCCGACGTTGATGAGGCGCGCGCCAGGCTTCATGCGCCGAAACGCCTCGCGATCGAACAGACCGCGCGTGTGCCGGGTGAGCGGCGCCGCGACAGCCACCCAGTCCGCCTCAGGGAGGAGGGCGGGGAGGTCGTCGGCGGGGTGGATGCGGCCGAGGTCGGGATCTCCGTCGCGCGCGCGCCGGGCCACACCGGTCGCCGCGAGGCCGATTCCCTGGCCGTAGCGGCCGATTTGCCGGCCGATCGACCCCGCACCCACCACCAGGAGGTTTTGCCCGCGGACCGACTCGGTCTCGCGGTGTCGCCAGCGCCGGGCGCCCTGTAGCTCAAAGGTCGTGCGCAGGTCCTTGGCGAACGCCAGGATCATTCCGACGACGGACTCGGCGATCGCGCAGTCGAACAGCCCGCGAGCGTTCGTGACGAGGACGTCGCTCGTTTCGAGCTCGGGAAACATGATGGCGTCGACGCCGGCGCTCGTGGCGTGAATCCATCGGAGGGCTTTCGCGCGCGGCCAAAGCGCACGCAGGAGCTTCGTGCGGATGTCTGTCACGACGACGATCTCCGCGTCGCCCAGCGCTGGCGCGAGGCTGGCTTCGTCGCCTCCGTGGATCACGTCGGCCTCGGCCGAAAGGGGATCGAGCCCCGGCCAGGGGCCGGCGCCCGGGGCATTCAAGACGGCGATTTTGGGGCGGCGGGTGTTCATGGCGCCTCACAGTCAGCGTAGTCGCCGGCGGTCATCCGCGCGACCTTACCACCGCGCGAGCGGGGCCCCAGGGCCGGTTTTGGCCTACCGTAGATGTGCTACGCCGGCCGACTGTGTTTATCTGGCGTGGCCGCGCCGCGTCGTCGCCGCGGGGCAGCCGAGGTCTTGTGGGTTTGATCCCCCTCGGGCGGGCGCGGCCGATAGAGAGACGTTTTATGCCGGCAGACACCAAGAACGAACGCATTCCGGAGACCATGCCGGCCATGCTCCTCACCGGGCATGGTGACATCGACAAGCTCGTATATCGCGAGGATGTGCCCACGCCGAAACCAGGCGCGGGCGAGGTCCTCGTCAAAGTGACGGCAACGGCCAAGAACAACACGGACCGCAAGGCGCGCGAGGGCCTCTACCCCACGAAAGACAAGGAGGAGGTGACGTCGTTCCAAATCGGCGGGTCCCCGACGCTCACCTTCCCGCGCATCCAGGGGGCCGATGTGGTGGGCCGCGTCGTCGCCACGGGCCGTGGCGTCGATCCCGATCGGGTCGGGGAGCGCGGCCTTTTGGATTTCAATCTGTACGCCGACGACCGCCGCGACATCAACCTTACGCCGGACTATTACGGGCACGGCGCCGACGGAGGTTTCGCAGAGTATGTCGTGGTGCCTTCGGACCAGTTTTACGCCGTGGGGAACGAAGATCTCGCCGACGCCGAGCTCGCCGCCATGGGCATGTGCTCGTATCAGACGGCGCTCCACATGCTCACCGCGGCGGGGGTCGGCGCCGGTGAGCGCGTGCTCGTGACGGGCGCGAGCGGCGGGGTGGGCACGGCGCTCATTCAGCTGTGCCGCGTTTTGGGCGCGATCCCCTACGCCCTCAGCAAAGCCGAGAAGGCCGACGCGCTGCGCTCGCTCGGGGCGGAGGACGTGCTCGACCGCACGGCCACGGGCGATTTCTGCGACCGAGTCCGGCGCGCGACCGGGGATTGGCCGATCGACGCGGTGATGGATCTCGTCGGCGGGGAGATGACCGAGCGCTTCATCGACACCATGGTCTTCGACATGAATCGCCGCCGGACCTATCCGCGCCTGAGCATCGCCGGCGCGAGCGGCGGCAACGTCAGCGAGGTCATGTGGACGCGCATCTACCTCTATCAGGTCCAGATTTTCGGCGTATCCCACGGCACGCGCGACGAGGCCGACAGGCTGATCTCCTGGATTCGGTCGGGCGAGCTGAAGCCGGTTTTGCATGCCGCCTTTAAGCTCTCCGAGCTTCACCGGGCCGAGCGCTACTTCGTAAAGCGGGGTAGCGGCTATCTGGGCAAGATCGTCATCGTGCCGGACTCCGAGTGGCCTGCCCACGGCGCGCCGTTCGCGTTGGAGCAAAGCTGATGGGCTCGGAGATGACCCTGAAGCTCATCGACACCCACGCGGGCGGAGACGTGAGTCGCATCGTGGTCGGCGGCATCGCCGCGCTGCCGGGCGCCACGGTGAGGGAGCAGATGGAGTATCTGCAGTCCGAGGCAGACGGACTGCGGCGGTTTCTCCTCGGCGAGCCGCTCGGCGTGCCCGAAATGTCCGTCGATCTGATCGTCCCCGCGGCCGATCCGCTGGCCGAGGCGGGCTACATCATCATGGAGGTGATGGGGTATCCGATCTATTCGGGCTCCAACACCATGTGTACGGCGACGGCGCTCTTGGACAGCGGCGCGATCGAAAAGCGCGAGGGCCGCCAGCGCTTCGTGCTCGAGTCGCCCGCAGGCCTCGTCCACGTCGAGGCCCTGGTCGAGGGGGGCGTGGTGGAGTCGATCACCTGCGAGGGCCTGCCGAGCTATATCGACACCTACCGCGCGCGGATTGGCGTGCCGTCGCTCGGCGAGATCACATACAGCGTCGCGTACAGCGGCGGGTTCTACGCGCTGGTAGACGCCGCCGAGCTCGGCTTCTCCCTCACCCGGGACGAGGAGGCGCGACTGTCGGCGTGCGCCCACGCCATCGTCGAAGCCATTCAGGCCGACCGCGGGTTTTCGCACTACAGCCTGGGCGACGTCGGGCCGCTGCCGTTCCTTCACTTCATGGGGCCGGTCGAGCAGGTGGGGGAGGCCGCTTACCGCTCGCGGTCGGCGACCTACGTGCATCCGGGTGTCATGTGCCGCAGCACCACCGGCACCGGAACCTCGGCGCGGCTCGCCCTCATGCACTACGAGGGTAAGATCCAGCCGGGAGATAGCCTCGAGACGGTGTCGCTGCGCAATACGAGCTTCACCGGCCGGTTTACCGGCACCCGAGACGCGGGGGCGCGCCAGGTCGTCGAAAACACCATCACCGGAAAGAGCTACGTGCTCGCCCGCTCGGATATCGTGGTCAACTGCGACGACCCGCTCGTCGAGTGCGCCGACCTCCGCCCCATCCTCACTTGACCCGATCAGGCGAGGAGGGGCCAGAAGGTCCACAGTTTCGGCCTCGAAGAAGACGCCGCCCGTGGCGAAGGGAAGGAGCGACTTTCGCGCCCACTACAGGCCGGTGGGGGCGGCGTATCCGCGATCGTCAGCAGTCGTCGACCCGAGCGAGCGGGGCGAGTCCCGTGTTGTCCAGGGCCGCGGTATCGCTGCCGCCGATGTCCACGTCGCCGCAAAAGTCGTTGAAAAGGAGGATGGAGTCGCTTCCGCTCACCTCGGCGTGGCCCTCGATGCGGGAAAACGACATGCTCACGTCGCTCCCAGAGATGTCGAGATCACCCGTGATCGTGGCGCCCCGAATGCGGTTGCCGCTTCCGCCCACCGTGATGTCTCCGTCGAGGGTTACGCGCCCACCGCGGGTTCCCGCGCCGAACAGCGTGACGTTGCTGCCGGAAAAGTCGAGATCGCCCTCGTAGAGGCCATCTTCGAACAAGACGATGGTCCCGCTGTCGCCGAGCGCGTCTTCGACGTCGCCATGCGGGGTATCGGGCGTAACTTCGACGAGATCGCCGCCGAGCGCGAACACGGCGAGCGACATCACCTCGGCGCGATCGCCCTCGAGCGCGATTGCGACCTCGCGCAAATCGCCGTCGTCGATCTCCAACTGGTGCTCCGCGGCTAGGCCCGAGCCGTCGAAGGCGAGCGAGCGCTGGCCCGGTTCCACATCGGCGAGGACCGCCAACCCGCGCTCGTCGGTGATCGTGCCGCGGCCGTCGTCGGAGTCGATCGCAATGTCCGCGTGCACATCGCCAGGCGGGCCGACGTCGGTATCATCGATTTCGTTTACGACCGGGTTTGCGACGAAGACGAAGGTCGTCTCGCCCAACACCACGGCGGTCGGATCCGTCTCCTCGCTGCCGCCGCAGCCGAGCAAAACGAGGAAAACCACGAGCGGGAGAGCGGCGATCAAAAACCAAACGGGGCCCGGTGAGTGCATGCAGGGAATCCTTAGCGCGCGCATCACGACCTCCAGTGCAAGCTAGTGAGCAGTAAACGCGGGCGTCTCACGATCACGTCACACGAAATGATGCGGGCGCGCAAGGACGGCGTCCCGTACCCGAACCGTGCGAAGGCCGCCATATGCGCGACCTTATCCCACCCTAGGCGTTCGCCTCGCCGGCGCGGCCGAAAGAAGTTCCTCCGCGCGGTGCGCCCTGCTAGCCTCGGATGCATGGGACATCGCCAAGCCCAGCTTCAAACGCTTTTTGTCCTCGGCCTACTCCTCGCCTGGATCGGCGCGTGCGGCGGGGGAGACGCCTCGCCCGATGCGTCCTCCGATCCCGACAACGGCAACGGGAGCGGCAACGGCAATGACAACGGCAACGGAAGCGGAGGCGGCGGGGAGTGCCTCGACGTCGGCTTTGAGTGCGAGGGGGCGGACGAGTGCTGCTCGGGCATTTGCACGGACTCGGTCGACGAAACCGTGACGGTTTGCGGCTCGGCGGGCGCCACTCAGTGCACGGAAGAGGGCGACGAGTGTGCGGCCGCGGTGGATTGCTGCTCGCTCGCCTGCGATCCCGACGACCTCCTGTGCCAGGACGAAGGCGGCTGCACCGCTGAGGACGAGGCGTGTGACGACGATGTCGAGTGCTGCTCCAACAACTGCGAAGGCGGCACCTGCGCGCGCGGAACAGGGGGGTGCCAGCCCGGCGGCGAACCCTGCGCAGGCGACTACAACTGCTGCTCGGGCACCTGTGACGGAGACACAGGCGTCTGCGACGAGGTGGACGATCCCGATCAGCTCTCGTGCCGCGCCCGCGGCGACAGCTGCGACTCTGACGACCAGTGCTGCTCGGTGCAGTGCCAAGACGACAACACCTGCGCGTCCATGCCGCACTGCCGGCCCTCGGGCGAGCCCTGCGGCCTTTCCTCGCAGTGCTGCAGCCTGAACTGCAACGACGACGGCTACTGCCAGTCACCGAATTGGTGCAACCCGGTCTTCGAGCCGTGCGAAACCGACGAGGAGTGCTGCTCGGAAAAATGCGCCGAGGACAGTGAGGGCTTTAAGCGATGTCTCCCCGCCGGGGGCTGCCGCCCCTCGGGCCCGACCATCACGCCCCAATCCGAGCTAAACCGGTTCGGCGAAATTTGCACCCACGACGCGCAGTGTTGCTCGGGCAAGTGCGGCACCGATGAAAACGGTGTGAGCCGGTGCGAAAAGCTCGGCGATCCGCGCGACGACGAAGGCGATCCGGTCGTTTGCCTCCCCCTCGGCGAGATCTGCGACAACGACGGCGAGTGCTGTAGCGACGACTGCGCGCAGGACCGCGACGACGACGCCCTCGGTCATCCCTACCCGGATCGCTGCCTGAGCGGAGACCACGACGGCGAGTGCGTGCCCACCGAGGGCGAGTGCGGCGATCCGGGAGACTGCTGCAGCGAAACGTGCGTCCTTTGGCCCGACGGCGTCCACCGCTGCGACTTCCCGCCCGACAGCGGCGAGTGCGTAGAAGAGGGCGAGGCTTCCTGCACCGAGGACGCCGACTGTTGCGAAGACAACCTCCGCTGCGTCCCCGAGGGCGGCCAGTACGTCTGCCGCCCTGAGGTCATCATCGAGTAAGACCTAAGCGGCTTCCACAGACGCGGCATGACTCCCTGACGAACGAGCTTTAGCCTGAAGTGGGCGCCTATGCATGAGCCTGACGACACTCTTCGCGGGCCCACGTTTGATCGCCGGTTCGCTTTCGCCTTCGTCGCACTCATTGCGACCGCTGGCTGTGGCAGTGGGGCCTGGCTGCCCTCGGCGGCGTCTCCGCCGGACCCACGGATCTCGTATTCGAGGGCGGCCCGCACGTCGAATTCGAGATCGAGCGCCTCGGCCGGGATGAGCTCGTCGATGGCAGAATGCATAGAGCCTCGAGGGGGGTTGTTTCGGCGTTTGTACCCATATGACTCGCGCGTCATATGGGTACATGTGCCGGATCAGGCCCTATCGGGCGCAGGCCCGGGCGCAGGCCGGTGCACCTAGGCACCAACCTGCCGAAACTGCGCCGCTTTTCAGCAGAGACGACAAAGCGCGCCGGGCCGCCCCGCCTCCGGCGCGTCGTCCCGCGGCGTTTTGGCACTTTTCCTCAGAACCGGTGAGTTCTTGGGTATTGGGCCTGCGACCGTAAATCGACTCATAGTTCGGCACCTTACGGCCTGCGACACTCCCGACGAGTCTGCATCACATACCCCCAAAACCGGGGCTTCGCCGCACAACTCCACCTTCGCCAGCTCGCTTAAAAGCGCCGCCCGCGGCAAACCGCTTTCGTTTGCGAATCGGCCCACATCACCCGAGAGGAGGAGCGACCACCATGGCTTCCGACCGAATCCACCGCGCTATCTCCGTCGACGGCACCGAGATCGTCGGACGCATCCACGGCCAGGGGCCACCACTGGTCCTGTTCCACGGCGCGCCACACGACGGCGACCTCGCCTGGGAGGCGCTGATTCCCCACCTCGCAAACCGGTTTACCTGTTACGTGCCGAGCTGGCGCGGCCGAGGACTGTCTGGCGACAGCGAGGACCACACGCCCCCGCGCCACGTGGAGGACGCCACCGCGTTCGTCGACAGCATCGGCGGGTCGGTCTGCGTGGTCGGCTGGTCGGCAGGTGTCGTGCCGACGCTCGGTGCCGCCGCCAACAGTGACGCGGTGACCGCCGTGGCGATCTACGAGCCCACCGTGCTGCCGGTGATGCGCGGTGACGATCTCACCGACCTGGATGCGACGTTCCAGCAGATCGGCGCGGCGGTTGCCGACGGCCGGCTCGCCGACGCGGCCCGTGCGTTCCACCCCTTCGTCGCCAGCGACGACGAGCTGGCTGCTATGGATGCTCACTACTACGAGCGTTCCGGGCCCGCCTTCCCGCCGCTTTTGCGGACGATGCAGGCGCTCCAGGGCTACGAGGGGCAAAGAGCCACCGACCCTGAGGTGATGGCGCGGATCCGCGTGCCGGTCCTGCTTTTGCGGGGCCAAAAGACCCGGCGCGCCACCTTCTACGCCGACGCCGAACGGTACGTCGCCGAGCACGTCGCTGACCCCCACCTCCTCGAGCTGCCGGGCCTCGGCCACTTCGCCCCGTCCCTCGCACCCGAGCCCGTTGCCGAGGCATTGGTCTCGTTTTTCGGCACCGACCGGCAGCCCGCCTGACCACCGAACTGGGCGTCGAGAGCCGCGCGCCTGCATCACGCGGACGGCGTCCCTCTCGAACGCTTCGGTGTCTCGGGCGATCAGGCCAGGAGGGTCCAGATGAGGAAGGCGAGCACGACCAAGGGGAGGGCGCGCCCCACGGTGTAGATGCGCCACTCCCACCACGGGCTTCGCGCGCCCAGGGCATCGCGGACGCGCTCTCGGGGGAGCAGCCAGCACAGCAGGCCGGCGCCGAGCACGCCCGAGGCGATCACGACGTTGGTGCCGCCGAACTGGTCCATGAAGTCCAAAAACGGCATGCCCGCGACCGTGAGCTCCACGGGCGTAAAGCTCAGGGCCGACGGCACGCCCAAAAAGACCATGAGCACGCCGACGACGAGCACGGAGCGCAGGTGGGTGAGGCCGAGCTCGTCCTCCACGGCGGCCGAGATCACCTTGAGGCCCGCGAGGCACGAGCTGAACGCCGCGGCGAAAAACAGGCCGAAAAACAGCATCGACAGCGGCGCGCCGCCGGTCATCTGCTCGAACACGCGCGGCAGCGTCTCGAACGCGAGCTGGCTCCCCTCCCCGGGATCGAAGCCGTAGGTGAACACGAAGGGAAACATCATCCAACCCGCCAGCAGCGCCACTGCGGTCTCGGTGCCAGCGACCACCATGCACGCGCGCGGCACGTTCGTGCGCTTGGGGATGTAGCTGCCGTAGGTCATCAGGTAACCCTGGCCGATGGCGAGCGTGTAGAAGGCCTGCCCGAACGCGAACACCCAGAGGGAGGTCTGGGTGAGGGACGAAAAATCGGCCTGGAACATGAAGTCGCGGGCCTGGCTCCAGCCGTCGGTTTGGCTCGCGGTGATCACCAGGATGACGATCACCAGCAAAAGCACCGGCATGAGAAACTTGGAGATTTTCTCGATCGCCGATACGCCGTGGTACAAGACCGCGAGCGCGGCGGCCGTCGTGATGAAGAAGTACCAAAGCGAGTTGTAGGCGCCGGTGAACTCGCCGAACGACGGCAGGTTCAAAGTGACGGCGCTCACCGTATAGCCCAGGGTCCACCCGGTGACGACGAGATAGTAGCTCGTGATCAGCACGGTGAGCAGGACGACGCCCCAGCCGAAAATTCCGCCGAACCGGTGGACCTGGCGGAAGGTCGACACCGTGCTCCCCTTGGCCAGCCGCCCGGCGGCGACCTCGAGCATCATGACCGGGAGGGCCACGACCGCCAGCGCGATCAGATACGCGATGATGAACGCGGCGCCGCCGTTTTCCCCGACCATGTAGGGGAACCGCCAGATGTTGCCGAGACCTACGGCGGCGGCGGCCATGGAAAACACGAAGGCCGGCTCGGAGGACCATTGGGCCCGCTGGGCTGGGGAGTCGTATCGCTCCATCGTGTCCGCTCCTAGTGGTTCACGGCGGAAGTCGTGAACCACGAAAAGACGATAATCGAGAGGAGTAGCGAGGATACGGGTGGGTAGGAACCGGCCTGTGCCCGCCCTCGCCCCTGCCAGGGGCGGGCGCAGGACGGTTTATCACGTCTGCCGAGCGCATCTAGGACAAGAATGCGCGCGGCGGGCTACGCCGGCCCGCGGCTTCGCACGACGAGCTCGTGGCGCTCGCCGTCGTCGGGGATGGTTGCGCTCGCCGAGCGCGTCTCGGCGTCCCAGATGAGGTCGTGGTGTTGCCCGTCGAGCTCGGCCCCCGAGGGCGGCTCGTCGAGCGTCACGCGCAGGATCAAGGGCCGCGGCGCCGGCGAAAACGAGCCTCGGCGAGCCGCCACCGTCACGACGAGCTCGCGCTCGGTCCGGCGGACCTCGGCGCGGGTCGTGGCGATCTCGCCGCGCGCGTAGGCCATGCTCTCGCCGTCGTCATCGACCACGGAAAAGGCTTGGGGCGGCTCGTTTGCGGCGCCCGGATAAACCGCGAGCTCGAGCGTGCTCGCCGGGGCCGCCGTGCTCTGCCTGGGCTCGTGAAACGGAATGATGCCGCGCGCAAACAGGGCCGGGCGGCCGAGCGGGGCGTAGGCGACGCGACGCGATACGCCCTCGCCGCGCGCCACGACCTCTCCGCTCCAAACGTCGTACCAAGTGCCGGGCGGAAATGTGACCATGCGGTGGGATTGGCGCGGCGCCGTGATGGGTGCCGAGAGCAGGTTCGGGCCGAGGAGGACTTGGTCGTCTATGGTGTAGAACTCTTCGAGCTCGGGATAGGCGTAGACCATGGGCCGGAGGATCGGCGCGCCGGTTTCGCTGCTGTCGTGGGCGAGCGAATAGATATACGGCAACAGGCGGTAGCGCAGCTCGATCATGCGCCGCGCGATCGCCTCGGTTTCGGGCCCGAACGCCCACGGCTCCTGGTGGCTCGTGCCGATGCCGCTGTGGACCCGCATGAACGGGTACACCACGGACGCCTCCATCCACCGCGAAAACAGCTCGGGGCCGCAGTTCTCGGCGAAGCCGCCGATGTCCACGCCCACGTGCGGCGAGCCCGACAGGCCCATACCGCAAAGCTGCGGCAGGCTGAGCGCGAGGTGCTCCCACCAGCTGCAGTTGTCGCCCATCCACGACGCGGCGTAGCGCTGGATGCCGGTGTAGGCGCTGCGCGTGAGGATCCACGGCCGGGAATCTGGCCTGTGTTCGTGCAGGCCCTCGTAGCTCGCGCGGCTCATGAGGTAGCCGTAGAGGTTGTGCACCTCGGCGTGCGGCGCCCGCTCGGACTCCCCGCCGTGAGCGATCCCGAGCGGGAGCGGCGCCTGGTCGGAGAACCCCTCGGAGAAGGGGCGCTCGAAGATCGCGGGCTCGTTCATGTCGTTCCATAGGCCCGCGACGCCGACGTCGATGTGGCTCTCCTTGTGGAGCCCCGCCCACCACGATCGCACCTTTTCGCGGGCGAAGTCGGGGAACAGGGCCGCGTCGGGCCAGCAGTAGCCCGAAAACGGGGAGCCGTCCGCGCGCTCGAGAAAGTGGCCCGAGAGCAGGCCCTCCTCCGCAGGGCGGTAGCCGCGGCCGACATCGTGGCGCACGCCGGGATCGAGGATCGTGACCACGCGGACGCCGATCTCGCCGAGCGCCGTCACGAGGCTGGCCGGATTCGAAAATCGCTCCGGGTCCCACGTAAAGTCCCGGTAGCCCTCCATGTAGTCGATGTCGAAGTGGATTGCGTCGAGCGGGATGTCGCGGGCTCGAAATTGGTCTGCGATGTCACGCATCTCGCGATCGCTGCGGTAGCCCCATCGCGATTGGTGAAACCCGAGCGCCCACAGCGGGGGCAGGGCCGGGCGCCCGGTGAGGCGGGTGAGCTGTTCCACCACGTCGGCTGGCGTCGGGCCTGCGAAGACGTAATAGTCGAGCTCGCCGCCGAGCGCCCGCACGCCGAGCTCGCCGTCACGCGAGGCGCCGAGGTCGAAGTGGCTGTACGATGTGACGTTCAAGAACAAGCCCCAGGCGAGCTCCGGCCGTAGGCCGAGGAGCACCGGGTGGGACTGATAGAGGTTGTCGTGAAGCCGCGTGTGGCCGAGGTCGGGCTCGTCGATGTTCCAGTTGCTGAGGCGACGTCCGCGCCGATCCAGCGAGCCCGTTCTCTGGCCGAGTCCGAAGCAGCCCTCACTCGGCGACAGCGCCTTGCTCGCCGAGACGCGCAGGGACGCCGGGCCCGGCGGCAACTCGTCGCCGGCCCGAGCCATGATGGTCGTTTCGTCGAGGGTCACGGTTCGCCAGCTGGGCGGCCGGAGGTCGGAGGCGAACGAGACGCCCCGCTCGTGCCACAGTTCCACCGCGCCGTCGGCGCGCCGTACCCGCGCAGTGACGGGGCCGGCGCTCACGTCGATGGTGTCCTCGCGCTCCGCGATCGACAGGTCGGGCGCGGGGAGATCGCCATCGGCCGCAGCCACCGCCCACGAACGGCGCGGAGCGAACGCGCCGTCCGGGGCGAGGCGAACGCGGAGGATCCCGTCGCCGACGGAGGAAATCCGCATCTCGGCGCTTTCGAACACGAAGTGAGTCGCGCGCGGATCGTCTCGCTCTTTGAGCTTCGTGAGCGCGCCTGGGGTGGCTTCGGGAGGGGGCGCCTTACGGCCGAGGTCGAGCTGTGGCATGCAACCCTGGTTGCGTACGTGGTTTGAAAAGGCCGCGATGGGCTCGCGACGGGGTTTCTCGCGGAGGATCGGCGTGGCCGGAATGGCTGTCAATCGGACGCTGCACATGCCCGGGGGCCGCTGGCGTTTTTGGGCGGCGGGACGGGCGCAGGCGCCCGGGCATCTCAGCATGGCTGGCGACGCGAATGCCGGCGCGCCGGCCCGAAGACGAGCGAATCGAGGAGGCGAGGATCATGAACCGACGGGTGGCTGTGGTGGCCGGGGCGCGGACCCCTTTCGTCAAGGCGGGTAAGGCGTTTTCCGAGCTGGGGCCGCTCGAGCTCGCGGTCCACACCGTTCACGGGCTTGTGTCTCGGCACGGGGTCAATCCCACCGCGATCGACGCGATGGCGTTCGGCGCGGTCGTTCCCGAGCCGGGCAAACCCAATCTCGCGCGCGAGATCGTGCTCGAAGGGGATTTGCCGCGGCACATCGAGGCGCAGACGATTTCCTCGTACTGCATCACCGGGCTAAGGACCCTCACCACGGTCGCCGACGCCATCGCCTCGGGCCGCGCCGAGTGCGGCATCGCCGGCGGCGTCGAGTGGCTGTCTGGGGCCAGCCCCGACACGTTCCGCGAGCCGACCACCGGGCTCACCATGGGGGAGCACGGTGAGCTCACGCGCCGCCAGTGGGGGCTCGAACGCCGGCCGCAGGACGAGATCGCGCTGGCGAGCCACCGCAGGGCCGTGGCGGCGCGCGACCGCCTGCGCGCGGAGATCCTCCCCACCGCGGGCATAGACCAGGACACGGGGCCGCGAGACGACACCACCCTCGACAAGCTGTCGTCCCTCCGGCCGGTGTTCGCCGAAGACGGCACCATCACCGCCGGCAACGCGTCACCGGTCACCGACGGCGCCTCGGCCGTGCTTCTCATGAGCGAAGATCGCGCGCGCGCCGAGGGGCGCGCGCCGCTCGCCTACATCCG
>SLNH01000133.1 GCA_007133195.1 Nannocystineae bacterium
CGGTGTGGATCCGCAACAGGCCGCGGAGCTCTACCACGGGCCGGACTCGGAGTTCCCGCTCGAGAAGGGCCACGCGGGGGTGTCCTGCGAGCTGTGCCACGCCGGAGGCTACGCGGATACGCCCGCGGAGTGCGGGAGCTGTCACGAAGACTCGCTTCACGAGGGACGGCTCGGCGAGGACTGCTCCACGTGCCACTCGCCGGGCGAGTGGCCCGCGGTGCGGTTCGACCACGCCGACGACACCGACTTTCCACTAAGGGGCTACCATCAGGAGATCCCGCAGTGCGTCGACTGTCACCCCAGCCGGCAATTTGCCGACACGCCGATGACCTGCGGCGCGGCGGGCTGTCACGGCGAAGACGACGCCCACAGCGGGCAGCTCGGGACCGAGTGCAGCGACTGCCACACCGAGTTCGGCGAAAACATCTTCAACCACAACGAACAGGCTGACTTCGCCCTCACCGGCCAGCACCTCGAGACCCGGTGCGTGGAGTGCCACTCGTCGCTCGAGTTCGTGCCGCAGCCCACGGATTGTCAAGGGTGCCACCCCGAGCCGGACGTGCACCGGGGGCTTTTCGGGACCGATTGCGCCGGCTGCCACTCCACCGAGACGTTCGCCGATATCCAGCCCCTTCACGACGTGGGCGACTTCTCCCTGCAGGGCGCCCACGACGACGTCGCCTGCGACACCTGCCACGTGGACTCTCGGCCGCTGGCGGGCACCGGCAACCTGTGCATCAACTGTCACCGCCAGGACGACATTCACGGTAACTCGCTGGCCCCGACGTGCGGCGATTGCCACAACCAATGGTCGTTTTCCGACGCCGAGTTCGACCACACCACGGTGGGCTGCAACCTAACGGGAATCCACCGCATGGTCGCGTGCGCGGACTGCCACCAGGAAGGGAACTACAGGGGGCTTTCGTCTACCTGCTATAGCTGCCACCGGGACGACGCGCTCGCCACCGGGGAGGTCGAAGGCATCGATCACGCGATCCAGACCAACTGCGGGCAGTGTCACAACCCGAACAGCTGGGTTCCCGCCCAAACCGAAGGCGTGTTCGGGAGGGAGTCGATATGCCGCTGACCAGGCGAAGTGTGGGAGCCGGGGTCGGCGCGGCCGTGGTCGCCACGCTCGCGGTCACCGCGCCGGCCGCCGCGGGAGCCCAGGACGGCGAGCGGTTTTTTCGGCCTCCCCCGGACGTCGGCGATGGCGAACGCCAGCGGGAGCGAGGTCCGGACGAGCCAGAACGTCCGATCCGCGGAAGCCTCACGTCGACCACGTTCGGCGCGTTCGAGGCGGCCGGTGAGGCCACCCCGGTGGCCGGGGACGCGGCGCCGCACGAGAGCGAGGTGGCCCGGTTTTATACTGACCTGCACGGCCGCATGTCCGGCGACGACGTCGTCGGCGGCATGGATCTACACGGCGACCTCCGCCTCCGGCTGGCCGGCGATGCGCTGGGATTCGGGGGCCTGGACGGCGGCGGTCGGCTGCAATCGGGCGCGCTGGGCGGGCACGAGTTTCAAATCCGGCAGCTTTACGCGACGCGGTCCGGCGGCAGCGCCGATTATCGCGTCGGGCGGCAGGTGGTCGGCGAGCTCGCCGCGACTCGGATCGACGGCGTGCGGATGACCTACGACGCGTCGGATCACTGGGACTACCTCGGCTTCGCCGGGCTCTACCCGGCGCGCACGTCGCGCTCCATCACGAGCGATTATCCGCGCTCGCGGGAGCACGCGCAGGCCGAGGCCGGCGCGCCGATTCTCCCGATCACCGCCGGCGGAGGCACGGCGTACCGCTACGACCGGGTGTACGGCTCGCTCGGACTGGTGGGCATCGCGCCGCTCGCCGAGGACGCCGCGACCGGCGAGATGGAGACGCCGAGGGTGTTTGCGACCTCGAGCGGGTACTGGCGGCAGTCGCTGTCCCTCGATCTGTTTCACCACCTGGTCGTCGACGCCACCGGCGCGGCCGGGGCGGGGATTCGCAACCTTCACCTCGGCGCGCGCGCCACGCCCGCCGACGACCTGCAGGTCACCGCGTCGGTCACGCGCGTGGACACCGAGACGCTCAACGTCATCGCGCAGCGGCGCCTGCGCGATCGGGTCGCCGAGGAGGGCGTGGACGGCGGGCTCATCCAAAATCACGTCGAGGTGGGGCGCATCGCGCAGGATTCAGCGCGCCTGGGCGTGAGCGGTGCCGTCGGCGAGGGGCGGTTCGAGCTGTCTACCAGCGGCACCTTGCGCCGCCGCCCCGACGTTCGTCTGTCGGCGATCGCGACCGACGACTTGGAGGACGACGACCCCGAGGTGGTGATTCCGTCGGCGCAGGCCGCGGACCTCACGTTCCGCGCGGTCGATCGGCGCTCGGTGCTCGGGCTCCGGCTCGAGGCGAGCCTCACCGAAATTTTCGGCGTGGGCGCAAACAACTTGAACCGCGCGCGCTCGCGCGTGGTTCGCTTCACGGGCTCCCGCCCGTATGCCGAGGGGCGCGGGCGCTTCGAGCTGCGGGCCAGCTATTTGAACAGCGCCGACGAATTCCGCGGCGACGCGTGCTTCACGGCCGGCGATGTGCTTACGACCTTCGACCGCTGCTACGGCACCACGGCCCTTCACTCCGGCACGTTCGGCGGCGTCCTCCACTACCGGATGAACAGCGACTGGATGGCCACCGGCGGGGTCGAGCTGGGCCTTCAGCGGCAGACCACGGTGGAAGACGACTCGGACGCGGGCCTGCAGGATCTCCAGCAGCCAGGCATCTTCCTCACGAGCGGATTCGCCCGGATCGCCTACCGCTTTTAGCGGTGATCACGTGACTCGGGAGCGCTAGGGGCCGCCTTCCGGCGCGGACGCGAGCTCCGGAGTCTCGATCGCCGGCCGCGCGCGTCACCAAGCGCGAGTCGTCTTCGGCTCGGCCTGCATCGCATGGGCGCATGCGGGTAGCGGTGACGGCCTGATGGCGGACGAGCGACAGCACAGGCAGGTCTTCCACCCCTCGATGAACGCGATCTCGAGGTTTTCGATCGCGCTCGCGGTGATGGTGGTCGCGGCGCTCCTCGCCGGCCTTTACTTCTACGTTCGCTCGCCCTACGCCACGGGGCAAAACATCGTCGTCGATCAGCCGGTGGCGTTCAGCCACCGCCATCACGTCTCCCAGCTCGGCATCGACTGCCGCTACTGTCACACGAGCGTCGAAGAGAGCGCCTTCGCCGGCATCCCCGCGACCGAGGTGTGCATGGGCTGTCACTCCCACGTGTGGACGGACGCGGAGGAGCTCGAGCCCGTGCGCGAGAGCTACCGTACCGGCGAGCCGATCACGTGGCGGCGGGTGCACAACCTCGCCGGCTTCGCGTACTTCGACCACAGCGTGCACGTGAACAAGGGCGTCGCGTGTACGGAGTGCCACGGCGAGATCCACCGCATGCCGCTCGTGTGGCAGGCCGAGTCGCTGCTCATGCCCTGGTGTCTCGACTGCCACCGCGAGCCGGAGGGACGCCTTCGCCCGCGCGAGGACGTGTTCGAGACCGAGTGGACGCCGGACGAGGATCCGCGCGAGCTCGGGCGAAGGCTCGTCGATGAGTATGACATCGAAGCCAGGACGGACTGTTCGACTTGCCACCGATGAGCGACCACACGCGACGACTCCCCATCGTGTCCCATGGCGGCGAGCCCGTGGACCGCGCGGCGCGATCCGGCGGTGACGAGGCTCGCGACGCGGCTCGCGACGAGGATCGACAGCTCGAGCAAAGCGCCGCGCCTCTCGGCGATCCGGGCGGCACCGAGCACCCGGATCGCCGCGAGTTTTTCGGCATCGCCGGCGCGTCGCTGGCGCTGGCCGGGCTCGCCGGGTGCGGGCGCGGTCCGCTTCGCGATGACATCGAGCCCTACGTCCACGAGCCGGAGGACGTGGTGCCGGGCCGGGCCTCGTCGTACGCCACCTCGGTGCCGGCGGGCGCGGCCGAGACCGGCGTCCTCGTCACCACGCACATGGCGCGGCCCACCAAGATCGAGGGCAACGAGCTCCACCCCGCAAGTGACGGCGCCACGGACGCCGTGACCCAGGCGATCTTGCTTTCGCTCTACGATCCGGATCGGTCGGCGACGCTGTTTCGCGACGGGGGCGCGACGACGTGGCGGCGCGTTTTGGCAGACATGCGCGCGGCGCTCGCGCGTCACGAGGCCGACGGGACCGGCCTTAGGCTGCTCACGGGCGCCGTCCCCTCGCCGTCGATCGCCGAAACCTACGATCGATTCTTGGGCCGGTTTCCCGGCTCGATGTGGCACGCCCACGACCCGCTCGCGCCCACGCGCGCGCGCGCCGGCATCGAGCAGGCGTTCGGCACGATCGGCGACCTTCACTACCGTTTGGACGAGGCGCGCGTCGTCGCGGCGTTCGACAGCGACTTTCTGATGGAGGGGGCCGGCGCGGTGCGCTACGCGCGGGACTTTGCGCAAGGGCGCAGGCGCGGGGCCGCGGACATGCTGAGGCTCTACGCGGCGGAGCCGATGCCGACCGTGACCGGCTCGGTGGCCGATCACAGGCTGCCCCTGCGCTCGGGGGACGTGGGCCGGACCATGCTGGCGCTCGCCGCGGAGCTCGGCGTCGCCCGGTCCGGTCCCGGGGACGAAACCGAGCGCGAGGCGTCGTGGGTTCGGGCACTGGCGCGCGATCTGGAAGACAGCCCCGGCCGGTCGCTGGTCGCGGTGGGGGAGCGCCAGCCGGTGAGCGTTCACGCCCTGGCCATGGCCATCAACGACCACCTGCAAAACGTCGGTCGTACGCTGATCATCACCGAGCCCGTAGACGAGAGCGCCGGCGCGGGCACGCTGTCCGAGCTCGCCGCGGACATCGAAGCGGGGGACGTGCAGACGCTCCTCATCGCAGGGACGAACCCCGTGGCCACGGCGCCTGCTGATCTGGCGATAGGCGATCGCATCGAGGCGGTCGATGTGTCGTTTCACCTCGGGCTTTATCGCGATGAGACGGCGCGCCGCTGCCGCTATCACGTTCCGGAGGCGCATCCCCTCGAGCGGTGGGGCGACGGGCGCGCGTTCGACGGGACGCTCAGCCTGCGGCAGCCGGTAATTCGGCCGATAGACGGCGGGCGCAGTCCCCTCGATGTCGTCGCGGCGCTAACCCCGGACGCCGTGGACGTGGCCGGCGAAGGGCCCGGCGCGGACCGAGAGCGCCTGCGCGCGTATTGGCGCGGGCACCCGGCGTTTGCCGCCGATTTCGACGCCACCTGGCGCCGGACGCTACACGACGGCGTCGTGCCGGCGAGCGCGCTTCCGCCGATGTCGGTGACGCTCCGAGACGACGCGCTCTCGGGAAGCCGTGGTGAGCTCGAAGGTGCGCGCCAGCAGGGCGGGGACGAGGGCGATCTCGAGCTCGCGTTCGCCCTTCATCCCCGCGTCCTGGATGGCCGCTACGCCAACAACGAATGGCTCCAGGAGCTCCCCACCCCGATCACGAACCTCACCTGGGACAACCCCGCGATGGTCGGCCCCACCACCGCCGAGCGGCTGGGCATACGCAGCGGCGACGAAGTCCGCATCCGTTCGGGACAGGCGGAGGTCCTCGCGCCGGCGTGGGTGATTCCGGGCCACGCGGAGGGCGCGATGACCCTTCACTTGGGGTACGGCCGGGAGCTTGGCCGGGTGGCCGAGGGGCGCGGCTTTTCTGCCGAGGCGCTTCGCTCGTCTGAAGCGCTGTGGCGCGCCGCGGGACAGGCGCAGGCGACGGGCCGCACGTGGACCATCGCGAGCACGCAACACCACCACCAGATGGAGGGGCGCGACCTCATCCGCGAGGCGAGCGCCGAGGCCTACGAACGGGACGCAGAGATATTCGCGCGGCCGATCCCGGACCTGTCGCTGTACCCGGACTGGGAATACCCCGCCGAGAAATGGGCGATGGTCATCGACCTAAACAGCTGCATCGGTTGCGGCGCCTGCATGGTCGCGTGCCAGGCCGAAAACAACATCCCCGTGGTGGGCAAGGAGGAGGTGGTCAACGCGCGGGAGATGCACTGGATTCGCGTGGACACCTACTACACCGGCGACGATGACGACCCGGAGTTCCGGCACCAGCCGGTGCCGTGCATGCACTGCGAGCGGGCGCCCTGCGAGCTCGTGTGCCCGGTGCAGGCCACGGTTCACAGCACCGACGGCCTGAACGACATGGTCTACAACCGGTGCGTCGGAACCCGGTATTGTTCGAACAACTGCCCGTACAAGGTGCGGCGGTTCAACTTTTTCGACTACGCGCGCCGCGACGAGGCGCATCTCGACCCGGGCCGAAATCCCGAGGTCACGGTTCGGACCCGCGGCGTGATGGAAAAGTGCACCTATTGCGTACAGCGCATCAGCCTGGCCCGGATCGAGGCCAAGAACGAGCAGCGCCCGATCCGTGACGGCGAGGTCGTGACGGCTTGCCAACAGGTGTGTCCGGCGGACGCGATCGTCTTCGGTGACGGGAACGACCCCGACGCGCGGGTGACCGAGGTGCGGCAGAGCCCGCGCAACTACGGGCTCCTCGAGGAGCTGAACACTCGGCCGCGCACGACCTACCTGGCCAAACTCACGAACCCCGGGCCGGAGCGAGGTTCAGGCAGATAGATGGCCAGGCCGGATGAAAACGAGCCGCCCGTCATCGAGCCGGGTCACGGCGACGCGTCGGTGACCGACGCCATCGGGAGCATCCCGCTGTCGAAGGCGCCGAAATCCTGGCTCATCGGCTTCGCGATCGGGTTCGCGCTCTTGATGCTCCTCATCGTGTCCGTGATCTACCTGTTCAGCGTGGGCGTGGGCATCTGGGGCATCCAGGTCCCGGTCGCGTGGGGGTTCGCGATCATCGCGTTCGTGTTCTGGATCGGCATCGGCCACGCCGGCACGCTGATCTCGGCGATCCTCCTGCTCATGTACCAGCCGTGGCGGACGTCGATCAGCCGATTTACCGAGGCGATGACGCTGTTCGCCATCGCGGCGGCCTCGCTGTTTCCCGTCCTGCACCTAGGGCGCCCCTGGCTGTTTTACTGGCTGATTCCCTACCCGAGCGCCATCGGGGCGTGGCCGCAGTTTCGAAGCCCGCTCGTCTGGGACGTCTTTGCCATCACCACCTACGCCACCCTGTCCCTCGTGTTTTGGTATATCGGCCTCGTCCCGGACCTCGCGAGCATGCGCGATCGGGCGAAGCGGCCGCTTGCGAAGATCGCCTACGGGGTCATGGCGCTCGGGTGGCGCGGCTCCGCCCGCCACTGGCACCGCTACCAGGTCGCCTACGTCATCCTGGCGGCCCTCGCGGCGCCGCTCGTCGTGTCGGTCCACAGCGTGGTGAGCTTCGACTTCGCCGTCGCCATCGTGCCCGGCTGGCACAGCACCATCTTTCCGCCGTACTTCGTAGCGGGCGCCATCTTCTCGGGGTTCGCGATGGTGCTCATCTTGGTGATCCCGATCCGCCGCATCTACAAGCTCAAAGCCTTCATCACGGATCATCACCTCGACAACTCGGCCAAGATCCTGCTTGTCACCGGCCTCATCGTCTCATACGGGTACTTCAGTGAGGCGTTTTACGCGTGGTACAGCGCGGACGAATATCACCGCTACATGATGTACAACCGCGCGTTCGGCGACTACGCGCCGTACTTCTGGGCGCTCATCGCGTTCAACTTTCTCGCGCCGCAGGTGTTTTGGTTCCGGCGGTATCGCCGGCACGTGCCGACCCTGTTCGCGGTGTCCCTGCTCGTTTTGCTCGGCATGTGGTACGAGCGCTTCGTCATCGTGGTGCAGAGCCTGCACCGGGACTACATGCCCTCTGCGTGGCGCTTTTACGACGCGACCTTTTGGGACTGGACGACGCTCCTCGGGAGCTTCGGCCTGTTCTTTACGCTGCTGTTCGTGTTCGTGCGCCTCTTGCCGATGGTCTCGATCGCCGAGATGCGCGAGCTCGCCCACCACGAACGCGAAGGAGGCCACTCGTGACGGCGGACAAACCGCTGGGCGTCGTGGCCGCGTTCGTCGGCCCGGGTGAGCTGTTGCGCGCGGCGAGCGAGGTGCGCGCGCGCGGCTACGAGCGGGTGGACGCGTTTTCGCCGGTGCCGGTGGAGGGGCTGCGTGAGGCGCTCGGCTTTCGCCGCACCCGGCTCCCTTGGGTCGTGTTCGGCGCCGGTGCGCTCGGGGCGGCTATCGGGCTCTGGCTTCAGTATTACATCACCGCCGTCAACTATCCGATCAACGTCGCGGGCCGGCCGCTGGCCAGCTGGCC
>SLNH01000433.1 GCA_007133195.1 Nannocystineae bacterium
CGCCGGGGCGTCCGCCGCCGCCGCCGCCGCCGCCGCCGCCGCCGCCGCCGCTCGGGCGTCGCTCCTGGGCCTCACTCACCCGTAGCGAACGCCCGTCGAGGTCGGAGCCGTCCATCTCCTCCATTGCCTGTGCCGCATCCGCAGGCGCCTCAAAGGTCACGAACCCGAACCCACGGGATCGGCCGGTGTCCCGGTCATTGATGACCTTGGCCTCCGTTAGTGGACCAAACCTCTCGAAGGCCGCCCGCAGTCCCTCATCCGTCGTGGCCCAGGCAAGCCCACCGACAAAAAGCTTGTTCGACATTGCTCTCTTTGACTTTCTCTCTATGCGCCCAATGGCGACTTTCCGCTCACGGAGGGCCGCTTCCCTCCAATATACAAGACGGTCATATCATCGCCGACAACCCGCAG
Organism: Nannocystineae bacterium; assembly: GCA_007133195.1. Classification (GTDB taxonomy): domain Bacteria; phylum Myxococcota_A; class Polyangia; order Haliangiales; family Haliangiaceae; genus SLNH01. The sequence goes on from SLNH01000433.1 coordinate 412, forward strand.
CCATCCGAAAACGTCGGCCCTGCGACGATTTTGACGGCGCCTACTCCCGGCCTCCCTAGAATGGCAAAACTCTCCTGATATTGCGGGATCTTACCTTAGGGAAGCGATGTAGCCGGCGCGCCCATTTCGTCGCAGACCGGAGCCCTCGCACGGCCGCGGAGCCCGGCGAGCGCGCTTATTCATCCTCCGGGCGGATCTCCCAACTGATCGCGCTCACCCGGGGGGCGATGCTGAGCTGCCTCAAGACGTCTTCGATGAGCGCGTCGCGGCGCCCGGTGGTCAGGAAGTCGGCTACCACCTCGGCGCGATCTTGGCTCAAGTCCTCACTGAAGATCGCCCGGATCAAGATTTCGTTTTGCCCGGCCGCCTTGAGCAGTGACTCGCGCACGCGAGCTTCGTCCTCCTCGCCGCAGGTCACGCGCAGCCGATAGGTGACCTCGCTTTCGATGTCGTTCGCGGCCTTCCGGTTCAGCACGGGCACGAGCGGGCGGAGCAACATGTTCGTGAGCAGGATGGCCCCGGCGCCGAGCGTCGCCGCCCAGTAAAACCCCGCGCCCGCGAGCACGCCGACCGCCGCAGAGCACCAGAGCGTCGCCGCGGTGTCGAGGCCGCGCACGCTGGCGCCCTCCTTGAAGATCACCCCGGCGCCGAGAAAGCCGATTCCGGACACCACCTGCGCAGCGACGCGCGTCGCGCTCACGTCCTCGACCATGGAAGACAGCGTCACGAACAGAGCCGCCCCCACCGAAACGAGGGTGTTCGTCCTGAGGCCGGCGAGCCGCTGTCGCCACTGGCGCTCAGCGCCGATCACGACGCCGAGAACGAGCGCGAAGGCGACGCGGATCAGGAGTTCGTGCATCTCCAACGGTGTCATGCCTCCTCCCGCGCGTGACTCTCGCGTGCCCCGGCGCGACACGCCCACAGCCGCCGGCGGAGCGCCGCCTCGTCCACGTCGCCGATGAGCACGAGCTCTGTGCGGGGCTCTTCGCCGTCGCGCCACGGCCGCGCCCGCCTGAGCTCGGTGCGGCTGCCCGCCTTCTCGACGAACGCCGCCTCGCGCGCCCCGGCGAGGTGGACCGTGCCCTTGACGCGCAGGAGCCGGTCGCCGAGCCCCCGGATGAGCTCGAGTAGCGGCTCTTCGAGCAACGGCTCGCGCGCGGTGAACGTCGCCGCCGTCACCTGCCCTTGCGGATGAGCGTGCTCGTGCCGCCGGCGCACCGATCGGAGCGGCCTCACTTCGAGGAGCCAGTGCACGAGCGCCACCCGGCCTTCATCACTATCCGGAAAGCTGGCCACCTCGGCCACTGGGTTGAGCTCCGCCAAGCGGGGGTGAAGATCCCGCACCACCTCGGGCACCGCGGCGTCTAACTTGGACAGAAGCAGACGGTCGGCGGCCTCGACCTGCTGGCGCGCCTCGTCTCGCCGGTCGAGCAATCTGGGCCCGGCCTCGCCATCCACGACGCACACGACGCCGGCCGGGCGAATCGCGGCCCGCTGCTCGTCGGGCAGGGCGTCGATCCCCTCGAGGATCGCCGGAGGCTCGGCGATTCCCGTGGTCTCGAGAATGACCGCGTCCGGCTGCGAGCGCCGAATCACGTCGACGATGCCGTCCCACAGGTCGTTTTTCACGTCGATCTTGCAGCACACGCATCCCCCGGCGAGCTCGAGAACGTCGCCGCCGCGCGACAGGATGAGCTCGCTGTCGATCGAGATGCGGCCCAGCTCGTTGACCAAAACCGCCACCCGCATGCCCTGCGGCGTCGACAAAACGCGGTTTAAGACGGTGGTCTTGCCAGCGCCTAAGAAGCCGGTGAGGATCGTAAACGGCGTGCTCATGGTGAGGTCATGGATCGGGCTTCGTCACGACTCGGCCTCGCCCGCCGAGCGCTCAGCTCACCCTCGGTAACCGAAGCTCGAACGCGGTGCCCTTTTCGGGCTCGGCCGTGGCTCCCAGGCTGCCGCCGGCTTCCTCCGCGAGCTCCCGCGCCCAGACCTCCGCCGCCCGAGCCCGCTCGGGGTCTCCGGATCCGCTATCGGAGATCGAGATCACCACACTCTCGGGCTCGCCGGGCTCGCCCTCGCTGCGGGTGTGGATGGCGATGGCGGCGCCGCGGATGCCGCGCGCGGAGTCGGCGCAGGCCAAAATGAGCTGCGCCAGCGTGAGCACGAGCTTTCCGCCCGAGGTGCGCACGGCGCCGGTGTGCCCGTAGTCGACGAAGACCTCGGTCTCGGCGGCGCAGTGACCGCGCGACAAAGACAGCGCGGACTCCACGCACTCCTCGACGTCCACGGCTTGCGAAAGCGCCGGTCCCGCGCCGATCGCCTCGGCGAGGTGGCTCGCCAGCCGCGTCACCTCACGGCTGCGAAAGTAGGCCTCCGCGAGCCTCTCACGGAGCGATCGCGTCGAGTCCCAGGGGTACGGATCGGGCCCCGTGGACTCGGTGAGGTGGCTGTCGAGCTCGTCGATCACCGACGCGAGCTCGCCGCGCAAGTCGCGGAGCGGGCGCACGAGCTCTGGCGCGACGCTGCTCGCGATCGCCCCCACGGCGGCCAGATCGGCGGCGCTGCGTCCGCCGGGCGGTGGCGACTCAGCTCCGCTCATATCGTTCCCGTAAACAAAAACCAGAATTCGTTTTGTCCATCCGCGGTGAGACCTCGTGCGTAGCCCAGGTCCAGCGAGCCGGGCAGAAAGTATCCGAATACCATGTCGAGGCGCAGTCCGCCGCCCGCCGACAGCTTGAACTCGCCGAGGTCGGGCCGGCCGTCGAACGCGTCCCCGGCGTCGAGGAGCGCCGCCGCGTGAATCCGCCTGACGTAGATCGGCAGGGTCTCGATCCCTCGCTCGATCTCCGCGATTTTCTGCCGGTACTCGAAGTTGGCCAAGTGGTACTGGCTGCCGGTGGTCACCCGCCTGGGATAACCGCGAAGATACCCGGTGGAGGATCGGCGGCTCTCCGAGATGATCGAGTCGACGACATTCTGGCTGGGGACCCCACCGATCGAATACACACCTGAGCGCTCTCGATCCGTTGATCGGAACGCGCCGACGGTTCGCAGCGACAGCGACGCGTCCCACGGCAAGTCCGCAAACCCGCTCCAGCGGTAGCGAAGCGCGAGCGCCCGGAAATCCGAACCGATCGCGGGGTGGTCGAAGCGGAGGCTTACGGACGCGCTGTGTCCGCTCTGGGCCCCGATGGAATACCGTGTGCCGCGCGCCGAGCTGTAGCCGAGCGAGAGCGAAAGCTCGGACAAAAACACGTCCGTCTCCGGAAACTGCGGGACGCGATCACCTGGGTCATAAGACTCGAACTCATCGCCCGTGTTGCGGAGCCAGTCGAAGCTGTACCCGGCACTCAACGTGGCCGACGAGCTCGGCCTGCGCCACAGGCTGATCCCGCTGTTTGCCGACAGCCCGAGCACCTCTTCGGTGTAGGCGGTGTTTTGCCCGTCGATGTAGACGCCGCCGCGCCGCCGAGCGCTCCGGGAGGCGGACACGCGGAGCGACGGCCACAGCCGATCGTAGGAATAGTTCACGGCCGCGCTCAGGTCGCCGTCCGACTCGAGGGTCGCCCCCAGCGAGTAGCCGTGGCGGCCGATGACGTCGCGACCGCTCGTGCTCACACCAATCGACTGCGAGGACGACGACAGCTCCGAGGACAGCGTGTAGTTCCGAGGCGCCAGCGTCTCGAGCGGCCGGTAGCGGCGGGACGGAGAGATCGGATAGGCGTCTTGCTCGACGACCACCGGATCGGGCCGGTCGTCGATGTGGGGCTCGGGATCCAGCCACCGGCTCGGCTCGAGCTCGAGCTCGTATAAATCGTGCCCGCGCTCGGTGAACCCGACGTAGGCGAGGCGGCGGCCGTCGGGCGACACGCTCGGCTGCACCGCGCTCCCGAGCACATTGGTCACCTGGTGGAGTTCGTCGGTCTCGAGGTCGTAGGCATACACGTTGTAGATGCCCGTGCGGTCGCTCGAAAAATACAGGTAGCGGCCGTCCGGGCCGAAGGTCGGGTGCGTATCCTGCGCGCGACTTTTCTCCAGCGCGCGCGCTCGTCCGCTGGCGACATCCAAGACGTAGATGTCGCGGTATCCGCCCGCGCTCCAGGCAGACCACGCGATCTCGTTCCCCGAAGGAGACCACGCGGGCGAATACACCTGATCGAAGCGCCCCTCGCCGGACCACACGACCTCGGCGTCCGCGCCCGGCTCGAGCGGCATGAGCGCGAGATCGCGCCGTCCCCGCCCGCTCTGTACGAATGCGATCGTGGATTCGTCGGGCGACACGGCCGGATCGCGAGCCCTCCCGCCGCGCGTGAGGCGGGTGAAATCGCCGCTCGCCTCGTCGTAGTGGTAAAGCTCCTGAAAGCTGTAGTGGTAGCGGTACGGCCTCGTCATTTCGACGACCATGTCGTCGTTTTCGAGGAGCGAAAACTCGCCCACCCGGCGCATCGTCGAATAGGTGCGCGCGCGCCCGGCGTTCCCGCCGACGGGCATCCGCGAAAACCGGCCCTGCCGCACCCCGTCCGACTCGCGCCAGATGATCTCGGCGCCGCTTCGGGTGTAGCGCGGGCTCAGGCTGGTCTCCCCCGAGAACGTAAGCCGCCGCCCCTCGCGGCGCCCCCTGCGCTCCACCGCTTGCCGCTGCAGTTCGTATCTGCCGCGCAGGTAGTCGCGCCACTCCTGGTAAAGCTCGGGGAACCGCTTGCCCACGCTCTCCGCGATCGCGCGGTTTATGCCCCATGGGATCGCCTCGCGCCCGTAGGCCCACGACAGCTCGGCGAGCTTGTCCTCCCCGTAGCGGTCGAACACGTACTGGAGAAAATGCGATCCGTACAGGTACGGCACGTTGCCGTGCGGCCACACCCTCGGGTTGGCCGTCACGCGGTCGAGGTCGATGTGATCGCCGGCGAGATACGCCGCGCGCATGTAGGTGTCGAACAGCGCGCCCCGCGTCCGGCCTCCCGACGTGCGTTCGCTCTCCTGATAAGTGGCGATCCCCTCGACGAGCCACGTGGGCTGGATTTGGTTAGGCGCCCAAGTCTTGCCGAAGATCCGGTTATAAATGGACGGGAGGCCGCCGATGCTGTCGAGGTGAAGGATGTGCGCGTACTCGTGCGCCACGAGGAGGTAGTACCAGTCGTCGTAGTCGGCGAGCGGCGACATGCCCGTGGGCGCGGGCGCGAAGATCCGCATCACGTTGCGGGGAATCACGCGCGCGAAGCCACCAGCGCCGTCGCTGTCGTCGGTGACGATGATGTGGGTCTTTTCGTCGGGTTCGTGCTCGAAGACCGGCACCATCTCGTGATGGGCGTGCTCTGCGACCACGGCGATGCGCTCGGCGATGTCGGCCAGCGGCCGGTCGTAGTGCACGATGAAGTGCTCGGACTCGATCGTGCGCCACCTTTGGCTGGGATCGCCCGCGCTCGCCGCGGCCGGGGCGAGCCACAGGGCGATCACCGCGCAAACGCGCGCAGCCGCCGCCAGCCGGCGCGGACATCTCACGCAAAGGTGTTCGTGCACTGATCTGGCATTGTAGGTAAAGTGCGGGTCATGCGCACGCCACGATCGCCATCCCGCCGCCGCGCCGCCCGGAGCGGGGGATCCGGATTCACCTCGCCGCGGCCAGGGTGGGCGGCTGCCGCTCTGGCGGTCTGCGGAGTCTTGGTCCTCGCCTGCCAGCCGACGCGAAGCGCAGGTCAGGCCACCGACGACGGGAGCCCCGACGACCGCGCGACAGCCCCGACGCCGAGCGACTCCCCCGCAGACGAACACGAAAATGACTCTCGTTCGTCGGGTGATTCGGACGCCCCGGAGCCGGGGACCGAGCCGACCGATCTCGACGGCGAGCCCGCAGACGCACCGGCCAGCGATGGGGAAGGCGATGACGAGCGGGCGGGCGAGCGCATCCCTTACGTCGACGAAGATCACGCGCAGTACAGCCGCGTAGAGGGCACGGCGTTCGACAACGACTGCGAGACCGATGAGGATTGCCACGTCGGGGGCTGCTCGAGCGAAGTTTGCTCCGCCGAGCCCGGCGTGACCACGACGTGCGAGATGCCCGCCTCCGGTTGGGCGTCGTCGGGGGGCACGTGCGGCTGCGTGGAGGGTACGTGCAAGTGGTACAAGGTGGCCGGGGAGAGCAAACCGCCCCAAAACGGAAACCAGGGCGAACCAACCCGGGCCGAGGGGCGGTCGCCCCATGCCCTCGAAGGACAGGGTGAGGCGTGCCGAGACGGCGCGTGCCCAGATCCGCTCGACTGCGTCACCTACTACGGCGTCGCCGGGACCAAGGGACCGGAGTTTTCGTCCTGCGAGATACCCTGTCCCGGCGGTAGCGACGAGCCGTGTCCCGACGAGCAGACCTGCGTGGCGATCGCCGACGGGCCCGGAGAGGTGTGCCGCGCCCGTCCCGAGTGACCGCGCGGAAAGGCCCAAACCGTTCGCGCGTCCGCGTGCGCCGGGGCAAGTTTCCCGATATGGTCGCGGCCATGTGCGGCGTTAAAAACGCGCGTCCCCGGCCGCCGGCGATGACGCGCGTCCTTCGAAGCCCGAATCTCGGCCTGATCGTCGCGCTGTGCGCGCTCGGCCTCGCCGCCGGCCCCGCCTGCAGCAGCGATGACGAGCCCGAGGCTGAAATACCGGCCGAGGGGGCGGGCAGCCCGGATGACGCGGCCCCGGATCCTGACCGCGGCGACGAGGCAGCAACCGGGGACGAGCCAGGCGACCCCGCAGCACGAAAGGACGCCGGCTCGCCGGACGACCGCGCTTCCGATCGAGACGATTCGGCTGACTCGGCTGGCGAACCTGGCGGCGAGCCGGAAAACCAGGCCGATCGCGCCCCCGCGCGGGACGACGGCGCCGGCGATCCGTCCGCCGACCGCGGCGCCCGCGTTCCTGCGGTGCCGGAGGACCACGGGCAATACGCCCAGGTCGAAGGCGAGGAGTTCGAAAACGATTGCGAAAGCGACGCCGACTGCCACGTCGGCGGGTGCTCGAGCGAGGTATGCTCCGCCGAGGAGGGCATCACCACGATGTGCGTCGTCCCCGACGACGGCTGGGCGTCCCAGGGCGCCGACTGCGGCTGCCTTCAGGGCTCGTGCCGCTGGTATAAAGACGGCGGCAGCTGATGAAAACCGCCTCGGCCATCGACGCTCGCGGCTCGTGTGGGCGAGGCAACCCGGGAGAAACTATGAAGGCGCGACGTACGATGGTTTGTTTGTTGGCGATGACCGTGTCCTTCGCGGTCGCCTGTAACGGCGACGACGGCGACGCGGACGAAGGCGAGGCCGAGGGCGCGAGCGCCCTCGATGACATCGACCCGAGCGATGCATTCAGCCAGCTCGGCGTGGTGGTGGAGAGCAAAGGCAGCGACGTGCTCCGGCTCGAACAGGACGCGGAGCACCAGATCGAGTTCTGTTACGCTGGCGAAGGGTGCGAGGGCGCCGCGGCCACCATGGGAGATACCACCACCGTGGGCGGTGAAGGAGCGACGTCTGTGCTCGCCAGCTCCGACCCGGATCGAAGCGTGGTGGGCGTCCGCGTCGCGTTCGAGACGAGCGGCGACGGCGAAGGCGTGGTCACCGTCGGCGAGGGTACGCTCGAGGTAGATGACGACGGTGTCGTCCCCGACGAGGACTTCGAGTTCAGCGAGATCCTCGACGTCTCCGAGCCTGTGAGCGGGGGTGAGACCGTCTCGTTCGAGGTCGGCGCCACCGACTAGAAAAATACTAGAGCCCATCTCAAAAATCTCCCATCGCCCGACGCGCGATCCATCACCGCCAGCGGCGTTGCTCCTCAGTCACGGGCAAAAGCCCGCTCCTTCGTCGCGCCTAGCTGGCGGCGCGCCTCACACGCCGGGCTCGGTCCGATTTGTGAGATGGGCTCTAGTCGTCGTCTTCGCCGTCGCCGAGCTTGGCCTCGGCATAGTACGCGCGGACCTCGTGTTTCACCTCGTCCGCGGTGCGAAGCTCCAAGAGTCGCGAGGCGAGCGACTGAAGCCCCGCGACATGGGCGGACCGCACCTTGCTCTTGATCTCGGGGATCGCGGTCGCGTTCATCGACAGCTCGCGTAGCCCGAGCCCCACGAGGGCCGGGGCTACGTACGGATCCCCCGCGGCCTCACCGCATACGCCTACCGAAACGTTCGCGGCCTTCGCCGCCCCCACCACCATGCTGATCAGCCTCAGGATCGCCGGGTGGAGCGGCTCGTACGCGTAGGCGACGTACTCGTTCACGCGATCAACGGCGAGCGTGTACTGAATCAGATCATTCGTGCCGATCGACAAAAAGTCCACTGCCGGCGCCAAAAAGTCCGAGATCACCGCCGCCGACGGCATCTCGACCATCACGCCGACCTCGACGTCCCGGTCGAAATCTCGCCCCTCGCGCCACAGCTCCTCTTTGGCCTCGTCGAGCACCTCACGCGCCTTCTGGAGGTCGCGCAAACCCGAGATCATCGGAAACATGATGCGGGCGCGCCCGTGCGCCGACGCTCGCAGAAGGCCCCGGAGCTGCTGCTTGAACACCGGGCGGACCGCGCTTGTGAGGCACAGGCGCATCGAGCGCAACCCGAGCGCGGGGTTTGCCTCCGAGTGGAGATCGGGCAGGAGCCGAGAGACCTTGTCCGCCCCGAGATCGAATGTGCGAAACGTCGCGGGATGCGGCGAGAGCGCCTCGACCACCTGCTTGGCGTGCTCGTAGTGGTCCTCTTCCTCGGGAAAGCTTTCGGACGTCATAAACAAATACTCGGTCCGAAACAGCCCCACCCCGACCGCGCCGTGATCGGTCGCGCTTTTGACCTCCCGCACGTGATCCACGTTGGCGAGCAGCGCGATCTCCACTGCGTCGACCGACTCGGCCGGCAAGTCGCGGTTTTCCAGGAGCGCCGCGCCGCGGGCGGCCTCTTTGCGAGCCCGCTCGCGGTAGGCGGCGACGGTCTCCGCCGCTGGCTGAACGACGACGATCCCGCGCGAACCATCGACGACGAGCAGATCGCCGTTTTCCACGGCGGTGGTCACGTCCTCCAGGCCCACCACGGCCGGCACCTCGTTCGAGCGCGCCACGATCGCGGTGTGGGCGGTCTTGCCGCCGGCGTCGGTGGCGAGCGCCGCGACGGCGAAGCGAAACAGCTGGATCGAGTCGGCCGGAGACAGGTCGTGGGCCACGACGATGGCGTCCGGCGGGGGCCTCACCGACGAGTCGTAGCCGAGCAGGTTGCGCAAGATGCGCTCCCCCACGAAGTCGACATCGCTCCGCCGCTCGCGAAAGTAGTCGTCATCGATCGCGTCGAACACGCCCTTGATGTGCTCGACCGTCTTGCGGAGCGCCCACTCCGCGTTGTTGTGCTCGTCGCGGATGTAGCGCTCCGTCTCATCGACCACGTGCTCGTCATGGAGAATGAGCTGGTGCGCCGCGATGATCTTGTAGTGCTCGCTCTCTTCCCGCTCCTCGATCTTCTCCTTGATCCACTCGAGTTGGCGATCGCTCACCCGTAGGGCGCGCCGAAACCGCGCGATCTCTTCATCGACCTCGTCGGGATCGATCGTGCGCTTGGGGATCTTGAGGCGGCTGCGATCGACGACATACGCGCGGCCGATCGCGATGCCCGGCGACGCCGCCGTGCCGCGCAGCTCCTGGCCCCGCGCTTCGGAGCGCTGTCGCGTCACGTCTCGTCCTCGCCGAACCCGCTCGCCACGAGGTCGGCGAGCGCTCGAGTGGCGGCCTCGGCGTCTTCCCCGCGCGCCCGCACGAGGATCTGGCTCCCTTGCGACGCCACGAGCATCAGCACGCCCATGATGCTCTTCCCGTTGACCTCTTCGCCCTCCTTCTCGACGCTCACCTCACTCTGGAATTCGCTGGCGAGCTGCACGAACTGACTGGCGGCGCGCGCGTGCATGCCGAGCTCGTTGACGACCGTGACGCTCCTCTCGCTTGTCTTGTCCTCTGCCATCGGGCCGCTTTCCCTCACCCGGTCTCGTCCAAGTCGCGGTGCCTCACCGATACGGACCACACAGGCTCGAGCTCAACCTTGAACCGCTCGACCACCGCGACCGAGCGATGTCGCCCGCCCGTGCAACCGACGGCGATCGTCAAATAGCGCTTTCCCTCGCGCTCGTACTGCGGAAGGGTAAACGACAAAAGCCGCCCCGCGTGCTCCATGAACGCGTCGGCCTCCTCGAGCCCCAGCACGAAGCTTTGAACCTCGGGGTCCCGCCCGTCGAGGCCCGACAGTCGCGCGTCGAAGTAAGGGTTGGCCAGAAAACGCACGTCGAACACGAGGTCGGCCTCGAGCGGCAGACCGCGCTTGTACCCGAATGACAGCAGCGTGACGGCGAGCTTGCCTTCACCCACGCTGTAGCGCTCCTGAATGATCCCCTTGAGCTGGTGCACGTTGAGCTGCTCGGTGTCGAGCACGGCGGCGCGCTCGCGGAGCTCGCTCAGGATCTCGGTGTCTCGGCGGATCCCCTCCACGAGGTCGTCGCCCGCCAGCGGGTGCCGGCGCCGCGTCTCCGAGTAGCGGCGCTGAAGGATCGAGGCCGCGGCCTCGAGGTAGAGCACCTCCACATCGTGCCCCTCGCCGCGCAGGCGCTCCACCTCATCGGTGAAGTGGGCCAAAAACGGCTGCTGCCGCGCGTCCACGGAGATGGCGACCCGCCGCTCGCCAGCGTCCGAGAGCACGTCGCAAAGCTCGCGCACGAGCGGCAGAGGAAGGTTGTCGGCGCAGTAAAAACCCACGTCCTCGAGCGCTTGAAGCGCCGTGCTTTTGCCCGCCCCCGAGAGCCCTGTAACGATGACGATCTTCAATTATTCGACCGAGTCAGTGTCAAAAGGATGCGGCCGCGCCTCGGAGATGGCGCGGTTCAATCGATCCTGAAACGCCCGCGCCGCGTGGTGGCCCATGGCCTTCAAAAGCTGATTGCGCGCAGCCACCTCGATGATGGTCGCGATGCTCCGGCCGGGCCGGACGGGCACCCGGAGCTTCGGCACGCTCGCCCCGAGCACCTGGTAGTAGTGGTCGTCGATGCCCAGCCGCTCGTACTCCTCGTCGGCGCTCCACTCCGCGAGCTCCATCACGACCTCGATCTTCTTCGCCTCCCGAATCGCCGAAATGCCGAACAGATCCTGGATGTTGATGATACCGAGACCGCGGATCTCCATGTGATGGCGGATGATCGGCGATCCGGATCCATAGATGAGGTTCGGCCCGCGCCGGCGGATGTTCACGATGTCATCGGCGACGAGGCGGTGCCCCCGAACGAGGAGGTCGAGCGCCGCCTCGCTCTTGCCGATGCCGCTTTTGCCGAGCAGGAGCACGCCGACGCCGAGGACGTCGAGAAGCACGCCGTGCACCGACGTGGTGGGCGCGAGGACGTCGTCGAGATACGTGCCGAGGCGCGCGATGAGCTCTCCGGTGACGAGATCGCTCACCAGCAGCGAAACACCACGCTCCTCGCACGCCCGCACGAGCTCGGGCAGGGGCGCTTGCCCCCGCGTGACCACCACGCACGCCGGATCCGAGGACATGAGCGTCTCCAGGCCGAAGGTGCGCTCCTCCGACGACAGCCCGCCCAGGTACTGAAGCTCCGTACCGCCGAGGATCTGGATGCGCCCCCGGTGGAGCTCCTCGGGGAACCCGGACAGCGCTAGGCCAGGTTTTTGGACCCTAGGAGATGTGACCGCTCGCTGCAGGCCCTCGCTGCCGGCCTCGAGCCGGAATTCGAACCCCGCGTTTTCCTCCTTGAGGAGCGCTTCCACGCCCAACTTCGCGCTACCCTCCTCCATGGCTCAGTACTTCGCGTCCTCCTCTGCGATGATTTCGTACATTTTGTCCGCGTCGGGGGCCTCGAGGAGCCGCCGGCGAAAGTCTGCGTCCTTGAACACGCGACTGATGCGAGCCAGCGCCTTGAGGTGAGCCCCGGTGGAATTTTCCGGCGCGACCAGCACGAAGAACAAGTAGGTGGGCTGGCCGTCCATGGAGTCGAAGTCGACCCCTTGGGGCGCGCGACCCACGCAGGCGTGAATCTCGCGCACCCGCGGAAGCTTGCCGTGCGGAATCGCCACCCCCTCGCCGATCGCGGTCGAGGCGAGGCCTTCGCGATCGATCAGCACCTTGGTGAGAGCGTCCTTGTCGACGTCCTCGTGGCGGGCGGACAGGTACGCGGCGAGCTCCTTGATAATGCCCGACTTGCTGGTCGACGAGAGCGCGGGAACGAGCATGTCCCGCTGGATGAGATCGACGATATTCATCGGCGGAATGCGCGGCAGTCAGGTGGCCTGGCCGGCACGGACAGATGACCCGCACGGCCGCGGGGGCAAGTGCCCCATTGATGATGCGCGCGTCGTCACGAGGCCACGGGTACGGGACACTAGCACAAGGTGATCACGACGACGCGCTGGTCTCGATCAATCCGTAGGTACCGTCGTCGCGCCGGTAGACCACGTTCACCTGACCGGTGCGATCGCTCTGATACACCAAGAACTGCTCGTGAAGAAGGTTCAGCTGCATGATCGCCTCGTTTGCTGACATCGGCGTGGCGTGAAACTTCTCGGCTTTGTCCACGATGTCGTGCCGGCCCGGCTCGACCGCCGGCGGGGCGGCACCGACCTCGGGCAGGCCGTCCGCGCGGTCCGCCAGGGCCTCACCGTCCGCGAAGCTCGGGTCCACGCCGCCCGGCGGGGCCGCGAGCTCACCGGCCTCGGCCATCTCCGGTTCGCGGGCAGCGGCGATCTCGGCCTGCACGCGATCGTGCTCCTCCGATATGATCGAGTGCGATGCCGCGAGCGGCGGGTAGGTGCTCTTGACCCTGCGCTGGCGGAGCTTGTCCTTGTATCGCTTGACCTGGCGCTCGACCTTCGCCGCCACCAAGTCGATCGAGGAGTACATGTTCTCCCCCATCTCGTGCGCCGCGACGGTAAACCCGTTGTGGAGTTGGAGGTTTACGTCTGCTCGATGATTGTGCCGCTCCTTGCTCAGCACCACGTGGCAAGCGATGGGGTCGGGCAGGTACTTGCGGATCCGGCCGAGCCGGTCCTCGGCGTACGCTTTCAGCGCGTCGCTGGCGTCCATTTGGCGAAAGGTCACGGAAAGCTGCATGGCGCTCGCGATCTCTCCTTTTGAGGTCCGGTCACCCGGCTCGGCCCGGGCTCCTCGTCTCCAGGCCACCCGCGAGATGAGGGCCCCCCGCCCCGCGCGACGCCGCCGGAGCTGGACGAATCGAAACCCCCATCATGCATCTAGTCTCGCACACCTTGTAGCTGCGGAGGACCACCCAGGGGACGAGAATTCGACTCCAACAGCCCGCCGACGCGGCGCAGGGTGAGCGCTGTGCCGACCCCGGCGCGCGGGGCGCCCGGCCGTGGTAGGCAGCAGCCGGCGAGGGTCTGTCGCCGGCCGAGATGCTGTCCGGGCACGCGCCGCCAGCCGACCCCGGCGTGCACTCCCGGCAGGCGCCCGCCGGCGGCCCCTGAGGATGCGTGCCCGCCTGTCCGAACGGCCCGCCCCGCGGGCCTCGCGAACCCGCGTTTTGCGCAAACCAGCGACCTCGCAACCACCCCGGGGCGCGAACGAGCCCGACGCCCCCTAGGCTCGCCGGAGGGAACCACCACCGCCCGCCGAGCGGGCGTCAGAGGACTTGTTTGCGCTTGGACGAGCTCAGGATGCCGAGCTGCTCGCGGTACTTGGCGACCGTGCGGCGCGCGATGTCGATTTTGTGATCGCGCAACAGCTCGACGAGCTTCTGGTCGGAAAACGGACGCTTGGGCGGCTCGCCGGAGATGAGCTCTTTGATCTTGCTCTTGACCGCCTGCGAGGCGAGGTCCTCGCCGCTCGTCCGCGCGATGCCCGAGCTGAAGAAGAATTTCAGCTCGAATATCCCCTGCGGCGTGTGAACGTACTTGTTCGTCGTAACGCGCGAGATCGTCGACTCGTGCATGCCGATATCCTCTGCCACGTCGCGGAGGATCAGGGGCTTTAGGTAAGCGATGCCCCGCTCGAAGAACTCGCGCTGGAACTTGATGATCGACTCGGTGACCTTGATGATCGTTCGCTGGCGCTGCTGGATCGAGCGAATGAGCCACTGCGCGGAGCGGAGCTTGTCCTGGATGTATTCCTTGGCCCCCTCCGAGTTGTCCATCGCCGCTCGGTAAAACGACGAGATCTTCAGCTTGGGTAGGCCGTCGTCGTTGGGGACGACGAAGAAGCGCTCCCCGACTTTGTGAACGTAGACATCGGGGGTGATGTAGTGGGGTTCGTCGGCGCTGTACTGGCGACCCGGCCTGGGGTCGAACTCCATGATGGCCTTGGCCGCCTCGTAGATCTCCTCGATGGGCTGCTTGAGGTCCCTGGCGATGGCCTGGTAGTTGCGCTTCTCCAGGTTGCCAAGGTGCGACTTGATGATCTTGACGACGAGGTCGTCGTCCTGACCGAAGTACATCGCCTGGATCAGCATGCACTCGGCGAGGTTGCGGGCGCCGACGCCTATCGGGTCGAAGCCCTGGATCACCTCGAGCACCTCCTCGGCCGCGTCCTCGCTGAGGCCCGATTCTTCGGCGATCTCGGCGAGTGGCGGATCCTTGAGGTAGCCGTCGGCGTCGATATTGCCGAGAATGAGGATGCCGACGTTGCGCTTGTCGTCATCCATTTCGGCGAGGGTGAGCTGCCAGTGGAGATGATCGTACAGTGAAGCGGAGCGCGTGAGGGTCGCTTCCAGTGAAGGCAGCTCTTCCCCGTCGCCGAGGCGCTGGGCCGGCATCGGCGCCGTGGTCGAGTAGCTCTCGAGGTAGGTTTCCCAGTCGATCTCGCCGACCGCCGAATCGTCCCCCTTCACCTCGGTTTCCTTGTTTTGGTTCTCCGTGGTGGGGGTCTCGGTATTGCCGGCGTCTTCCACGTGACGCGTAGCGTCATCCTCCCCGCCGAGGGGCTCGCGCTCGCGAGAGGCCTCGGCTGAAGACTCGATATCGTCCTCGAGGATGGGATTCTCGAGCATTTCCTCGCGAACGAGGTCCACGAGCTCCATTCGGGAAAGTTGCAGCAGCTTGATCGCCTGCTGCAGCTGGGGGGTCATCACCAGCTGCTGAGACAGCTTCAGCTGCTGGCGCATCTCCATGGCGGCCATAGCTTACTTCCCCTTCAACTCCAGAGAGTTAGAAACCACCTGGACGACCAGGATAGTCGGTAGCCGACAGATTGTAAAGCGCTGTCGGCCGATGATGGCCTAAAAATTGCTAAACCACCCCATCCCAAGGCGATGCCAGGCCTTCGCATCCCCTTCCACCGCGCACGGCGCGAGCACTCCCGCCTCGCAGGCAGCGCGCTCGCCAGGTCTATGGGCACGCCGCGATGTGTCACCCGTTGGATGCCAAAACTGGCGCTACCGCCTAGCTTCAGGCATCTCCCGCGCATCGCGCCCGGGAGTGGCGAAATCCGGGCCACGCCGGCGCCCAAACCGGCGTCGCTGCTGCAGCCCCACCCGCCCGTGCCAGCAAGCGAGGCCAGTTGGTGGAACCGAGCCGCGCTCGGTCGTCGTCGTTTCTGCAGAGATCAGGCGCCGGTGTCGCGCTTTTGCCGGCGGTGGTCGTCGAGCTTGCCGCGGTGGCGGACGTCTTGCCCCTCGACCATGAAGACCACGAGCTCGCCGAGGTTGGTGGCGTGGTCGCCGATCCGCTCGAGAAACTTGGCCACGGCCTGGATGTGAACGCCCCGCTCCACGGCGCAGGGATCGCTCTGCATGAGCTCCTGTGCGTGGTCGCAAAGCTCTCTGTAGTGGCCATCCACGGCGTCGTCGAGGTCCCAGATCGCGCGCGCGCGGCCGGTGTCATGTGCGACGAAGGCGGCGAGCGCCTCGCGGAGCATCGACAAGACGGCTTTCGTCATGCCGTCGATCACGTCCGCCGTCTGCGGGTTGGGTGCTCGGTCGAGGGCGAGCGCTCGCTGGGCGATGTTGACCGCGAGGTCGCCGATGCGTTCGAGGTCGGTGACCATCTTCATCGCGGTGGTGATAAACCGCAGATCGCTCGCGAGAGGTTGCCGCTTGGCGAGGATGAGTAGGCAAAGCTCATCGGTGTCCACCTCGAGCTGGTTGACCTTTTGATCGGCCTTGGTCGTCGCCTCCGCGAGCTCGCGATCGAGGCGAAGAAAGGCGCGGGCGCCGTCGGCGATCATGGACTCTACCAGCCCGGCCATGGGCAAAAGGTAGTCCCTGACCCGCTGAAGCTCCGCCTCGTATTCCCGATCCGTGTGCTGCCTGGTCATGTGCGCGTCCGCCTAACCGAACTTCCCGGTGATATAGTCCTCGGTGCGACTGTCCTCGGGCGACGTAAACAGCTGGTTCGTCTCCGCGTATTCGACGAGATCGCCGCCGAGGAAAAAGCCGGTCTTGTCCGACACCCGAGTCGCCTGCGACATGTTGTGGGTGACGATGACGATCGTGTAGTGGTCTCGGAGCGAATGCAGAAGGTCTTCGATCCGCGCGGTCGCGATCGGATCGAGGGCCGAGCAAGGCTCGTCCATGAGCAAGACGTCCGGTTCGACCGCGAGCGCCCGCGCGATGCAAAGCCGCTGCTGCTGGCCACCCGACAATCCGCCGCCCGGCGCATCGAGTCGATCTTTGACCTCGTCCCACAGCGCAGCCTGGCTGAGCGCCCGCTCGATGACCTCGTCGGCGCGCGCCCGCCGGCGGAGCTTGCGCGTCAAAACCAGCCCAGCCAAGACGTTTTCGCGGACGGTCATGGTGGGAAACGGGTTGGGCTTTTGAAACACCATCCCCACGCGGCGTCTCAGGAGCACGGGATCGACGGCCCGGTCGTAGACGTCCTGGCCGTCGAGGAGGACGCTCCCCGACACCGCGGCGCTCGGCACGAGCTCGTGCATCCGGTTTATGCAGCGGATGAACGTCGATTTTCCGCAGCCTGACGGGCCGATGATGGCGGTGACCTGCCGCTCCTCGATAGACATGTCGAGGGAGCGGAGCACTTGGGCCTGTCCGAACCAGGCAGAGAGCGATGTAACGGAGATCTTGGACACGTTTCGGCTCGTTCTACGCACCGCCTGGGGCGCGGCCATTACGCGAGGTTGCGCCTTTGCAGTTTATTGCGAAGGAGGATCGCCCCGGCGTTGAGGCAGGCCAGCACCGCGAGCAGGACCACGATGCCGGCGGCGGCGTTTACGAGAAACTCCTGCTGAGGCATCGATACCCAGTTGAAGATTTGGATGGGGAGCGCCGTGAACTGAGATTGAAGGCCATCGGGCACGAACGTGACGTAGGCCGCGGCGCCGACCACGATGAGCGGGGCCGTCTCTCCGATCGCCCGCGACATGGACAGGATGGCCCCGGTGAGGATGCCGGGGAGCGCGATGGGAAGGACGATGTGGCGCACCGTTTGCCACTTGGTCGCGCCGAGCGCGAAGCCGGATTCACGAAGAGCAGGCGTGACCGTGCGCAGCGCCTCGCGTGACGATACGATCACGATGGGAAGGACGAGCAGGGCGAGGGTGCAAGCGCCCGCGAGGAGGCTGGGCCCCAGGCCCGCGAGCCGCACGAAGATTTCGAGTCCGAGGAGCCCGTAGATCACGGACGGAACGCCGGCGAGGTTCGCGATGTTCACTTCGACGAAGCCGGCGAGGCGGCTCCGCTTGCCGTATTCTTCGAGATAGAGCGCCGCGCCGACCCCGATCGGGATGGCCATTACCGCCGTGAGCGCGACGAGGTAAACGCTGCCCACGAGCGCCGGCCAGATCCCGGCTCGCTCGGCGATTCGGGACGGATACTCGATGATGAATTCCCAGCTAAGGCGCGGCGCCGCATCGAGGAGCACATCGACGATGAGAACCGCCAGCATGAGGAGCGGCACGAGGAGCGCGAGCCAGCACAAGCCGACGAAGACTTGCTCCGGGACCCGGCTGCGGCGCCCCGTGATCGATTCGCGGCTCGCGCGCGCGCTCGCTCGGTCCGTCAAGACGCGCTCCCCGTCCGCTTCCGCAGGCGCTGGGCGAAGCGGTAGCTCAGAATATTCATGGCGAAGGTGAGGACGAACAAGCTCGAGCCCACGGCGAAGATCGTCTGGTACTCGAGGGTCCCCGTCGGCGTGTCGCCCTTGGAGACGGCGACGATATAGGCGCTCATCGTCTCGATGGGGACGCGGGGGTCGAGGGTGAACTGGGGCCTTTGGCCGGCGGCCACGGCCACGATCATCGTCTCGCCGATGGCGCGCGATATCGCCAGCATCACGCTCGCCACGATGCCGGAGGTGGCCGCGGGCACGATCACCCGAAAGATCGTCTGCATGCGGGTGGCGCCGAGCGCATAACTCCCCTCGCGGAGGCTCGCAGGCACCGAATAAAGCGCGTCCTCGCTGAGCGACGAGACGAGGGGGATGATCATGATCCCCATCACGATCCCGGGCGACAGCGCGTTAAAGCCGGACAGGCCCGGGACGAAGGTTTGCAAAAACGGGGTGACGACCACGAGGGCGAAATAGCCGTAGACGATGGTGGGAATCCCGGCGAGGAGCTCGAGGAGGGGCTTTAGCACCCGGCGGGTGCGATCACGGGCGAATTGGCTGAGATAGATCGCGGCGAGGAGGCCGAACGGGAGGGCGACGGCGATGGCGATCGCGGCGGTGAGAAAGGTGCCCGAGACCAGGGCCCAAATGCCGAAGTGCTTGTCGGCGAACAGCGGGGTCCACTGGGTATCGCCGAAAAACTCCGCCAGGGAGACCTCGCGAAAGAACGAGGCAGTTTGGCCTGCCAGAACGAGGATGATGCCGACGGTCACGGCGATCGAGAGCAGCCCGCACACGACGAGGCTGCGCTCGATCAGTCGCTCCCCGAGACTGGTCGCGGCTGGCCCGTCGGCCCCGCTCGCGACCCGCAGCCGTTTTTTCGCCCCAGCGCTCACGATCCCTTGAGGAGCTGTTCGGCCGAGACGCCGATCTGCGAGCCGCCCTCGAAAACCGAGCCCGTCGCTCGCTCGGCGAAGCGCTCGAGCGCGAGCTCCGTCGTGGATGCGGGCAGCGGGACGTACCCCACCTCCTCGACGAGGGGCGCGCTCTCACCGATATAAAATTCGACGAAGTCTTCGACCGTCTCTTCGTCCAGGGCTTCTCGATTCGCATAGATGAAAAGGGGTCGGGTGAGCGGCTGATACGTGCCGTCCTGGATCGTATCGGCACTCGGGCGAACCGGACCGTCGTGGGTGCCAGGGTCTTCATCGTCGATCGCCACGAGCTTCAACCTCTCGGCGTTGCCGGCGTAGTAGGCGTAGCCGAAAAACCCAAGCGCGTTCGGATCGCCCGAGACGCCCTGAACCAAGACGTTTTGATCGGCGCTGGATGTGTAATCACCTCGGCTCGCCGACTCGCGACCGACCACCGCGTGGGTGAAGTAGTCGTAGGTGCCGTTATCGACGCTGGGGGCGTAAAGATTCAGCCTGCGGTCGGGCCACTCGGGGCGGATTTGATTCCACCTGGTGATCTCGCCCTGGGCGGCGGGCTCCCAGACCTTTTTCAGCTCTCGGACGGTCATCGACTCCACCCAGTCGTTGTCGGGGTGGACGAGGACGGCGAGGCCGTCGTAGGCGATGGGCGCCTCGATGAAATCGATGTCGGCCTCGGCGCATGCTTCGCGCTCGCTGGGCTTGATGGGGCGCGAGGCGGCGCTTACGTGGACCTCGCCGCGGCAAAGCCGGGTAAACCCGCCGCCGCTTCCAGACACGCCGACGGTGGCGCGCTCCCCGGTCTCCGCGCGGAACTCTTCGGCCACCGCTTGGCTGATCGGGTACATCGTGCTCGAGCCGTCCACGTTGACGGCTCCAGAGCGCTCGCCGTCGCTGTTCGGACAGCCGGCGGCGAGCGCGGCCATTCCGCCGACGAGGATGAAAATCGAGTTCGTGGGTCCAATCCGCTTTCGCTTCATTTGGGCGAAAACGTAGGCCGCGTCCGTGGCAGCCGCGTGACAGGCGCGGAAACTCGCGGTCACAGCCCCCAGCGCGCGGCTACGGGCGCTTCTACCGAGAGCCGGCGACCGGCAGGCGGACCCAAAACACGGCGCCGCGGGAACTGCCGCCGCGGACACCGACCGATCCGCCCATGCTCTCGGCGAGGTGCTTGACGATCGAGAGTCCGAGACCGGTGCCGCCGAGCTCGCGCGAGCGGCCCGGATCGAGCCGGTAGAAGCGCTCGAAGATCCGCGGGCGTTCGGCGGCGGGGATGCCGGGCCCGTCGTCGATCACTTCGATCACGACCGCGTCGCCCTCGCGGCGCCCGCGGATCGCGACGCGCTTTCCTTCGCCGCTGTACTTGACGGCGTTATCACCGAGGTTTTCGAGGATCTGGTCGAGCGCTCGCGGGTCCGCCATGACGACGGCCCCGGGCTCTACGTCGATCTCGATCGCGCAAGCTGTCGCGCCGCGGCTCTCCGCGGCGGCGGCGCACGCGGCGCGCGCTCGCTCTGCGGCGTCGCGCACATCGACAGGCGTGGGCTCCAGGCGGAATTTTCCGGCCTCGAGTCGCGACAGGTCCAAGAGATCGGCCACGAGACTCGCGAGCCGCTCGGCGTTTCGAAACAGCGCGCCGAGGAGCGCGGGCGCGGCGTGGGCATCCTCGAGCGCGCCATCCTGGAGCGTCTCCGCGTTCGCCCGGACCACGCTCACCGGCGTCCGAAGCTCGTGGGACACGTTCGCCACGAAATCGCGGCGCACGGTCTCGAGACGGCGGAGCTCGGTGACGTCATGAAGGACGATCACGCAGCCCCCGCCGCCCTGTTGGGGCGTGGCGCGGGCCAACACGCTCCGCCCGCCCGGCAGCACGAACTCGTTTTCGGCGTGCTTGCCGGCCGCCGCGTCGTCCAGGAGCGCGAGCAGCGCCGGCGCGCGCACGATCTCGATGAGCGGCCTGCCCACGAGGTCGCCCTCGGCGCCTAACAGAGCGCGCGCGGCTCGGTTGTGCAGCGTCACGCGCCGACCGCCGTCGAGCGCCACCACGGCCTCGCTCATGCTCTCGAGGACGAGCGCGAACCGGGCACGCTCCTTCGCGAGGGCTTCAACCGTATCTTCTAGCTCGCGGGCGAGCGCGTTTACCGAGCTGGCGACCGAGCCGAGCTCGTCCTCGGCGCTCACGACAGCGCGCCGCGCTTCGCCGCGGCCGAGGGCCCGCGCGCTGTCGATGAGCGTTCGCAGCGTCCGGATCATGCGCTGCGCGACCAGCGCGCTCGCGAGCAAGGCGAGCGCGCTCATAAGCGAAAACACGCCGATCACGAACAGGCGGGCACGACCTACCGCGGTCTCCACGCGGGACAGGGATCGCGCGACCCGGATCGCGCCGTGGCCGTCGCCGAACTCGGCGGGGATCGCGACGTAGAGCAGATCCGCTCCAACGGTCGTGCTGTAGCGAGTCGAGCGGCCAACCTCCCCGGCGAGGGCGCGCCGGACCTCCGGGCGCCCCGCGCGGTTTTCGAGCGGGGCGCCGTCCGCGGAGTCGGCGATCGTCGCGCCGGACGCGTCGATGAGGGTCACTCGCATTTCCGCGGAGGTGGCGACGCGGCTGGCCAACTCGCCGAGCGCGTCCCAATCGGTCCGATCGGCGCGATCGACCTGGGCGATAGCTTCTTGCATTACGCGCGCCGTGCGGGCGAGATCGGTTTCGCTCTCATCGAGAAGCCAGCCCCTCACGTAGGACGAAACAGCGAACCCCAGCGGCACGGCGACGCACGCGATCACCACCAGGGCGACGATCATGAGCTTGCCGCGGACGCCGACGTGCACGTCTCGTTCCTTGCCCGATCGGCGGGTTCAGCGCTAGCCGTCTTCGTCGGCCCGAGCCCGAAATCGGTAGCCTACGCCCCGAAGCGTCTCGATATAGCGGCCGGCCGCGCCGAGCTTTTCGCGGAGGCGCTTTACGTGGGTATCGACAGTTCTCGTAGTCACATCGGCTTCGATCCCCCACACGTCGGCGAGCAGCGAGTCTCGGGGCTGCACGCGCCCTCTCCGCTGCAAAAACGTATCGAGAAGGCGAAACTCGAGCGCGGTGAGGGTGACTTCGCGCTCTTCGACCCACGCGCGGTGGCTGTCCCGATCGAGCTTGAGCACCCCAAACCGGGTGTGCGAAGCGCCCTCACCCGCAGGCCGCTCGGCGCGGCGCAACAGCGCGCGCACGCGCAATAGGAGCTCCCTTACGCTGAACGGTTTGACGACGTAGTCGTCGGCGCCTACCTCGAAGCCGACGATCCGATCGACCTCATCACCCTTGGCCGTGAGCATGACGATAGGCGTGTCTCGCGTGGCATCCGTGCCCCGAAGCCGGCGACAAACCTCGGTGCCCGGCATGTCGGGCAGCATGAGATCGAGCACGATCACGTCGGGCGGCGGGGAGGCCGCCGCGGCCGCGAGCGCGCCTTCGGCACACTCGGCGGTATCCACGTGAAAGCCTTCGCGCGAGAACGAGTAGCTCAGTGTCGTGACGAGATCCGCCTCGTCGTCGACGATAAGGATGCGACTTGCCATGGCCCGGAGTTGGTCTACCACCGCTGCGTGACGTCCGTGTGACGACGCGCGTTCGCAACTTCGCGGAGCCCCCTCCCCCAAGCGAGTGACGACGGCGGCGGCCGTCGGCTCCTCGCCGGTCGCGGCTCTAGCGCGGCGGGGCGGCCGCCTCGCGGACCGGCCGGTCGCTCGGAGCAGACGACTCGCCGCGCCGCCGCTTCGCCGCGTGCGTGCGGGCGGCGGTGATGAACGCCCGGAACAGCGGATGCGGTGAAAGCGGCCTGGACTTGAACTCCGGGTGGTACTGGCAGCCGACGAAAAACGGGTGATCCGCGAGCTCGATGACCTCGACCAGCTTGCCGTCCGGGGACAAGCCGGCGAGCACCATGCCGTTTTGCACGAGCTCGTCGCGGTAGTGGTTGTTGACCTCCCAGCGGTGGCGATGCCGCTCGGAGATCTCGGCCCGGCCGTAGGCCTCTCGCGCCCTCGTCCCTTCGGCGAGCACGCAGGGGTAGGCGCCTAGCCGCATGGTCGCCCCCATATTCGCCACCCCCCGCTGTTCGGGCAAAAGATCGACAACCGGGTGCTGGCTGCCCTCGCGAACCTCGGACGAGTTCGCCTCGCGAATGCCGCACACGCTGCGGGCGAACTCCACGACGGCGAGCTGCATGCCGAAGCAAATCCCGAAAAACGGAATTCCGCGCTCGCGGGCGTAGCGGATCGCCGCCACCTTCCCCTCGGTCCCGCGCGCGCCGAACCCCGGCGCCACGAGCACGCCGTCGCAGTCGCCGAGGAGCTCGCCGGGATCGCGGCGCTCGAGCTCCTCGGAGTCGATATGCTCGATGTCCACGCCCACGTCGTTGGCGATCCCGCCGTGGACGAGCGCTTCGTTCAAGCTCTTGTACGACTCCACGAGCTGGACGTACTTGCCCACGAACCCGACCCGCACGCGATCGCGCGGGCGCACGGCCCGCTCTACGATCTCCTGCCAGCGCGACAAGTCGGCGGCGCGCGACCATATGTTCAAAAGCTCGGAGACCTTGTCATCGAGGCCCTGCTCGGCGAGCACGAGGGGGAGCTGATAGATCGAGGACACGTCGCGCGACTGGTACACCGCGTCGAGCGGCACGTTACAGAACATGGCGATCTTGCGGAGGATGTCGGCCTCGATCGCCTGCTCCGAGCGGCACACCAGAACGTCGGCCTGAATGCCGATTTCGCGGAGCTTGCCCACCGAGTGCTGGGTGGGCTTGGTTTTGAGCTCGCCCGCTGCGGCCACGTGGGGAAGCAGCGTGACGTGCACGCAAAGCGAGTTGCCGTGCCCGAGCTCGACGCGAAGCTGGCGGATCGCCTCAAGAAACGGAAGCGACTCGATATCGCCCACCGTTCCGCCGACCTCGACGATCAGCAGATCGAGACCTTCCGCGGACTGGCGAATGCGCCCTTTGATCTCGTCGGTGATGTGGGGAATGACCTGAACGGTGCCGCCCAGGTACTCGCCGCGCCGCTCCTTGGTGATGACGGCGTTGTAGACCTGTCCCGTGGTGACGTTATTGAGCCGCGACATGTCCCGGGACACGAAGCGCTCATAGTGCCCGAGGTCGAGATCGGTCTCGGCGCCGTCGTCGGTGACGAACACCTCGCCGTGCTGCAGCGGGTTCATCGTCCCGGCGTCCACGTTGATGTAGGGGTCGAGCTTGACGTTGGCGACGCGCAGCCCGCGATTTTCCATCAGCGCGCCGGTCGAGGCGCTCACAAGGCCCTTGCCGAGCGAGGAGACGACGCCTCCCGTCACGAAGATGAACTTGGTTTGCCTTGCCATTTTTGCTCTTATTCCAGGATGATAACGCCGCGGGCGGGCATATCCTACGCGGCGCCACAGGCGGGGGTCAATCGAGGGCTCGCGCCCGCCAGCGGTCGGCGGAGGCGAGCCAACGGCCAGCGGGCTCGGCGCCGGCGGCCGTCACGGTGCGAACCCTACCGGCAGGGGCGCGCGGCCGCCAGCGAAAGCGGGCGGCCCGCGCGTGACCGGCGCGGCTACGCGATGGAACGACCGAGGCCTTGGCTTCCCAGGCGCCACGGCGATATCGGCCTGGGGCCCGCCTGGCCTTCGTCAGTCTCGCTCACCCGGCTACCGGCCTCGCTCGCCGCGCGGATCGCGGCGGCGATGACACCGACGTCGAGGCGCTGCCCCGACGCGGCGGGCGCCTTGAGCCGCTCGCCCTCGCGGTCGAAAAAGCCCGTGTCGTAGTCCCCTTCGCGAAACCCGGGGTGCTCACAGATCTGGCGGTGCAGCGGGATGTTGGTCTCGATACCGCGCACGACGTATTCGCCGAGCGCGCGTCGCATTCGAGCGAGGGCCTCGCCGCGGTCGTCGCCCCAGGTAATGAGCTTGGACACCAGCGGATCGTAGTGAACCGAGATCTCCGAGCCCTCGTAGACGCCGGAGTCGTCGCGCACCCAGGGCCCGCTGGGCACGCGGAGGTGCGTAATCGTCCCGGGCGAGGGAAGAAACCGCACGGGATCCTCGGCGTAGACCCGACACTCGACGGCTGCGCCCCGGGCGCGCGCGTCGATTTCGGCCTGCGAAAGCGGCAGCGGGGCGCCCTCGGCGACGGCGAGCTGCCAGGCTACGAGGTCGACCCCATAACGCATCTCGGTGACCGGGTGCTCGACCTGAAGGCGAGTGTTCATTTCCAAAAAGTAGTAGGCGCCGTCGTCGCCGAGGAGAAACTCGACGGTTCCGGCGCCGACGTAGTCGCAAGCCTTGGCCACCGCGATGGCCGACTCGCCCATGCGCCGGCGCAGCTCTTCGTCCACGGCGGGTGAAGGCGACTCTTCCACGACTTTTTGGTGGCGGCGCTGGATCGAGCAGTCGCGCTCCCCGAGGTGAACGACGTTGCCGTGGGCATCAGCAAAAACCTGGATCTCCACGTGACGCGGCCTGACGATCGCCTTTTCGACGTAGACGGTTCCGTCGCCGAACGACGCCTCGGCTTCGCGGCGCGCCGCGTCGAACGCCGCCTCGAGCTGCGCCGCTTCCGACACGAGGCGCATCCCCTTGCCGCCGCCACCGGCCGCGGCTTTGAGAAGCACCGGAAACCCGATGGCTTGCGCGGCCACGAGCGCGGACGCCCCGTCGGGGAAGCCTTGACCACCTGGACCGTTGTCGCCCGGAACCACTGGGGCGCCTGCCTCCATGACGGCCGCGCGCGCCCGGGTCTTCGAGCCCATGACCCGCATCGCGGCGGCGTCGGGTCCGATAAAGGCGATCCCCTCTCGCTTACAGGCATCGGCGAGCTCTCCGTTTTCGGAGAGAAACCCGTAGCCGGGGTGAATGGCGTCTGCGCCGGTCTCCCGGCATGCCTCGAGGATGCCTTCGATGCGCAGATAGCTCTCGCTCGCGGGCGGCCCGCCGAGGCAGATCGCGAAGTCCGCGGCGAGAACGTGCGGCGCGTAGCGATCGGCCTCACTGAACACCGCGACGGTCTCGATTCCGCGGTCGCGACATGTGCGCATCACCCTTACGGCAATCTCACCGCGATTCGCCACCAGCACGCGGCGAATCGGGCGTATCGAGCGAGCGTCTGTCATGGCCCGACCATACCCGGATGCAGCGCAACCGGAAAGCGCTCCGGAGCCAACCTCGGGAGGACAGGCCGAGCGAAGCCCGCGTTCAGTCGTATTCTCCGGCGGGCCCTAGGTAGTAAGATGGGATCATGCAGGTCGAGGTGATGACCGATGTCGCCGCCGGCGGTTCGACCGTCCACATCCTTGTAAAGCTCTCGGCGGCCGCGGCGGCGGCCTCCGATCGGCCGCCCGTCAACCTAGCGCTGGCGATCGATCGGTCGTCCTCGATGCGAGGACCGCGGATGGCCCAGGCGCTTCGGGCCGCGGCGCAGCTCGTGGAAAAGCTCGAGCCTCGCGATCGGCTCACGATCGTCACGTTCGACGCTTCGGCGCGCGTGGTGTTCGGACCGGCGCCGGTGACGAGCGAGGCGAAGAGCGAGCTGCACGAGGTGCTCGCCGACATATCCACCGGGGCCGGCACCAATCTGGCCGCAGGCATGAAGAAGGCGGCGGAGGCGCTGCGGGCCGTGTATCTGCGAGAGGGGCTATCCCGGCTCGTGCTTCTCACCGACGGGCAGCCGTCGGTGGGCGTGACCAACGCGCAAAAACTCAGCGAGCTCGCGCTGCGAGAAGCCAAGAGCGGCGTGACCATCACCGGCATGGGCGTGGGCGAGGGCTTCGACGACGAGCTCCTCACCGACATCGCCCGGTGCGGCCAAGGCGGCTTTCACTACTTGGCCACGCCCTCGGATATCCCCGCCGCGTTCGGGCGGGAGCTCGACGGCGTGTTTTCTATCGCGGCCACTCGCGCCGAGCTCAAGCTCGTCCCCGGCGAGGACGTCACGTCCGTGGAAGTCCTTCACCGTCTGCCTTCGCGCCCGCTCGACGACGGCATGCTGGTAGAGGTTGGTGAAATCGCCTCGGGCGCACCGCGGCTCATACTTCTCAAGCTCGCCAGGCGAGCCGATGCCCCATCCCGGCATTGCGGCACGCTCACGCTTACCTATCGTCGCCCGAACGGAACGACCGGGGACGCCCACCTCGTGGGCGTCGAGTTGTCGCAATCCACCTCCAGTGACCACTTGAGCGAAGTGGCACGAGAGCGGCTCAGGCTCGAGACCGCCGCGGCGGTAGACGGGGCGTGGGCTAGACGGGCCGGAGGCGAAGGGCCGCAGGCGCTTGCCGTCCTCGCCGCGGTGAGCCGGCGGATCGCCGAGGCCGAGCAGCGCGGGCGGCTCGGAACGGACGACGCCGGGGAGCTCCTCGAGGAGATTCGCGCGGCGCGGGAAGCGGTGACCAAGGGCGCCGCCGAGCGGGAAAAGCTCCGCCGCGGGATGCGCGAGCGGAGCCAGATCACGCTCCTCGGACAATCGTCGGTGCAATCGCTCCCCCCCGAAGAAGACTAAATCGGATCGCCGGCCGCGCGCCCGACGCGGCGCGCGCACGATAAACGTCGCGTCGACGACGGCGCCGGGCGCGATCGCGCAGGGACGAATTTCTGGCTCGCGACCTCGGGGACGCCGAGCCAAACACCTGGCTGGCCGCGTGAGGACCACGTCCGCGCCCCACCGGGCTGCCGCGCGCATCCGCTCCGCCGGTGGGTTGCGGGCGGCGCGATTGTCGCCGTCGACGGGGCCGATTACGGCATACCGCATAACACTATGCGGGTGGAACGAAGATACCGCGGGCCAGTGAACGAGCCGCTCCCATGTTCCACGACACACAGATCTCAAAACACGCTCGACATCGTGAGATGTGTTTTGTGTTCGCTTTGCATCATGCATAATGGAGCCTACGTTTTGTACTTCGGCCTACCGGAGCGAGCACGGGTCTCAGCGAGGCGATACGTGATCCTGGTCGGAGCGCTTACGCGAATTACCTGAGCGCGGCGTCCGCATCCGACGATCTTCGACAACCCCCGGAAGGCCGCCTCCTGCCGGCCGGAATTGGGGACTGGTGAGTTACGACGAACTACCTACGGAGATGCTCTCCCGGTTCCGGGCACTGGCCCGGGCACGGCTCGCTCGAATCGAGGCGAGGTGGAGTAGCCTCCTGCGCGGCGACGCCGAGCCAGAAGCCGAGTCCGAAATGCTCCGCGACGCGCACACGCTCAAGGGCGACGCGCGGCTCGTGAACTTCGACGACGTGCTGCTTTTGTGCGACAAGCTCGAGGATCTCCTCATGTTCGCGAGTGAGCGGCGCTATCTCGTCTCGAGCCAGATCGACATCACCGTGAGCATGACGCTGCAGTTCATCGGTCTTCTCGCCCGCAAGCAGGCAGGAATGGAACTGGCCGGCATCGATCTCGAGGGCCTCGCGAGCCAAGTCGAGGAGGCCATGGCGTCGGCCGTAAAGAAGGAGCGGGCGGGCGTAACGGATCCGATCGCCCGCCCCCTCGCGGCGCGCCCCGCGACCGTTGAGCGGGTTTGTCCCGACACGCGCCTGAGGCTCGCCGCGTCAGCCACCACGGCGTACCTCGAGCACCTAAATGCCTTCGGCGCGTCCCGCCGCCGGCTGTATGCGCTGTGGAGCAGCCTGTGTCGAGAGGTCGCGTCGCTCGAGGCGACCCCGCTCGCGGCGGTGCTCGAGCGGCATGTCGCAGGGACCCGAGAGCTAGCGAGCAAGCTCGGCAAGCGCGCTGAGCTCCGGCTCGACGTCGCGGACCTGCGCGCCTCCGCCGAGGTCGCCGAAGCGCTCGACGTCGCGCTGCTCCACGCGCTGCGAAACGCCATCGACCACGGCATCGAAGCGGCCGGCGCGCGAGCGGCGGCCGGAAAACCGGCCACCGGCGTCATCGTCGCCGCAGCGCGCCTCGTCGGCGACGCGATCGAGCTGCGCGTCGAGGACGACGGCCAGGGCCTCGACCCAGAGGAGATCCGGACCAAGGCCGTGGCTTCGGGCGCCATGACCTCCGCGGAGGCCGCGCGCGCCGGGGAGCGCCAGCTGTGCGAGGTCGTGTTTCGCACGGGCTTTTCCACCCGCGCGGAGGCCACCGACGTGTCGGGGCGCGGCGTCGGCCTCCACGCCGTCAAGAAGATCGTCGAAGGCCTCGGAGGTAGCGTCGCGCTCGACGGCCAAGTCGGGCGGGGCGTCGCGCTCAATTTGCGCGTCCCTCGCGCCAGCCGGCAGATCGAAGTCCACCGCGTCTCGCTCCCACGCGCGCCCGTCCCGTTCGCGCTACCCACGACATGGCGCCTGGACGCCCGAGAAGGGCCCGACGCGCGGCTCCCCGGAGTTCCGCTCCTCGATCCGCTGCGCCTGCTCGAGCTCAGTCCCGACGGACAGGGGGAAGGCCGGGCTTCGAGCGCGCGACATACGATTCACACGGCGGATCAGCGCGAGGCGATCGCCCTTCGTGTCGCCGAGCTGCCGGACCGTCGCAGCGCCCAGCGGATGTGCCCGACGAGTGAGAGCTACCCCGTCGAGGTCGTTTCCATCGAGGGCGAGGAGGCCATCCTGCTCCGTCCCGATCAGTTGCGCAGACGCCCCGCCGAGCCCGGCGCACTTCACGAATGAGGGAAGGAGGCTAGGACGTGAGCTCGAGAGATGAAGCGCCACGCAAGATTCTGCTCATGGACGACAGCGAGCTCGCGCTGATGGTGGAGAAGCACTACCTCACGAACGCGGGCTACGAAGTTCGAACCGCGAGCAACTTGACCGAATTCGACGAGGCCTTGGCCGATTGGTCGCCCGACATGATCCTCACCGACGTCGATATGCCCGAGGCGGGCGGCGACGAGATCTGTCGGATCGTCAAACAGCGTGACGGGGCGAGTCACGCGCCGGTGGTCCTGTTCTCGGGCCTGCCGGACGACGCCCTCGCGAAGCTCGCGCAGCGGGCCGGCGCCGACGGCTATGTCTCGAAGGCGAACAATGCCGACAACCTCGTGAGCCAAGTGGGCGCGCTCTGCGAGTCGATCTTCTCCGGCGGCGGATCTCGGCCCCCGTGAGCTCCTCGACCGCGCGACGACGCGGATGTGACGAGATGTGGGCGTGACGCCGCGCGCGCGCGGCGTTATGCTGGTGAATTCGTCATCTTTGTAAAGGGAGGGCGCTTTGCTGATCCTACCCAATGGATCCTATTCTCCGCGTCCCGGCCGCAGTCCGCTGGGCCTCCCCGCCTATGGGCCGGTGCGCCCGGGCCAGATTTCGGAGAGTGTGAGCGCACTTCGACGGCGGCGAAGGCGGCGCGCCCGCGCGAGGGCCGCTTGCCTACGGCGGCAAGCGCGACAAACTAAAGGAATGAACTTTCGAGCGTTCGAGCGCGAGCTTCTGCGCCTCGCGTTTACAACACGGCTCGATCTGTCGCCCCCCTCGCTCGCGTTCGCTCTGGGTATCCCGGTCAAAACGGCGGAGGAGCACATGCAGACGATGGTCTCGCAGGGTGTCCTCGAGCTGTCCTCCGATGACGACGGCCGCCTTCGCTACCACATGCCCGACCGCCCCGCCGAGCCGCTGTCCGCGGACCACCCCGCGATCGTGGGACGCGACGCGATCGTGACTGAGTACGTGCAGAAGTCGGGCGACGGCGCGCCGCCGCACGCGATCGTGGTGCGGAACCGCTACGCGCCGGCGCTGCCGCAGCGCGAGATCACGCACGGCCAAGCAGCGGTGGCGATGTTCTTGAACGCGCTGGTCTGCCCGGGTCTGGGCAGCCTCACCGGCGGACGAACGGCCATCGGCGCAGCTCAGCTCTCGATGTTCCTCGTCGGCCTTCCGCTCGCGGTGATCGCGATAGGCTTACCCATCATGCTCGCCGCATGGACGTGGGGAATCGTCACGGGCGCCCAGCTCATCACCGAAGCCCGCGACTGACTTTCGAGTCGTGGCTGCCGGCTTATCGATCGCCCTCGCCACCCGCGCCGCGCCGATCGGGCTCGGCGGCGGGTAGGCCGCCCTTTCGCGGATCGCTGGCGGCCTCCCGGGTGCCGTCTTCGCGAACGACCACGGCCTGCACAGCCGTGATGTAGGTGCTGAGGTCGATGTCGTGGCCGCGCGCCGACAGCGCCTGAGCCACGTCGCGCGGCGGGTCTTCGACGACGAGCTCGTCGGGGCTCCACTGGTGGTGAATGCGCGGCGTGGACACCGCCTCGGCCGCGTCCATGCCGCGCGCGAACACGTTGAGAAACCCTTGGAGGGTGTTCGAGATGATCCGCGGGCCGCCCGAGCCCCCGAAGCAGCCGACCAGCTCGCCGTCCTCGAACACGAGCGTCGGCGACATCGACGACAGCGGCCGCTTTCCTGGCCCCACAACGTTCGCCGCCGCCTGGACGAGGCCAAACAAGTTTTCAGCCCCGGGCTCGACGGCGAAATCGTCGATCTCGTTATTGAGCACGACGCCGCTCTTTTCGCCCACGAGCTTGGCGCCGTAGTAGTGGTTGATGGTGGTGGTGAGCGACACGGCGTTGCCCTCGCCGTCGATCACGCAAAAATGACTGGTACCCCGATCGTCCGGCTGTACGCCGGCGGCGGCCTCGAGATCCTGATCGCCGTAACGCTCGGGCAGCAAGACTCGTTCGGGATCGATGCGCTCGGCAAGCTCCGCATAGCGGTCCGGGTCGAGAAAGCGCTCGGCCACGGCGCGCGCCTCGTCCGCGTCACCGAGGTAGCGGGCGCGATCGGCGAACGCGTGCTTGAGCGCCTCTGCGAGGATGTGCATGGGCGCCGAGGATCCCGGCGGCTCGTCCGCGAACGAAAACCCGGTAGCGTCTTCGTACGCCTCGAGGATTCCCAACGCCTTGAGGATGACCAGCCCCCCGGACGAGGGGAGCGGCATGCTGGCGATCTCGTAGTCGCGGTACGACCCCGTCACGGGCTCGCGCTCGATCACCTCGTAGTTCGCTAGGTCGTCCATGGTCATGACGCCCCCGTCGCTTTGAACGGTGTCTACGATGTCACGACCGATCGGGCCCTCGTAAAACGCCTCCGGACCGTATCGTCCCAAGTAGTGAAGGGTGCGCGCCAGTCGCGGACGCCGCACGTGGTCACCGCGCCGCGCGGGCTCGCCGTCGTCATAAAGCCAACCCGCAAGGGAGTCCGGATCGCTGACCCGGTCGGCAAAGGGGCCGGCCTGGGTCGCGACGAACCAGCCGAGCGAAAACCCGGCGTGCGCGAGCCGGCACGGCGGCGCGACCGACTGTGAAAACGGAAGGTTTCCGAACGTCTCGACGAGGTGCGAAAGGCCGGCCACCTCACCCGGCACGCCGACGGCCAGCCCGCCGCGCTGCGCCAGGGATGCATCGGGCTCCCCGTCTACCAGGAACGACTCCGGCGTAAGCGCCTCGGGTGCCGACTCGCGGAAGTCGAAGGCGCGCGTCTCGCCCGCCTCCGCGTCGTACACGAGGGCGAAGCCGCCGCCGCCGATGCCCGACGACAACGGGCTCACGACGCCCAGCGCGAGCGCCGTCGCAGCAGCGGCGTCCATCGCGTTTCCGCCGTTTGCGAGCACCGAGGCACCCACCCGCGACGCCAGCTCGTGATCGGCCGCGACCACACCCTGCTCGGATGTAAGCGGGGGCGGGGTGCCCGCCTTCGCGACGGTCGTCCCCAGCAGGACCGCGGCGCTCGTTAGCAACGCACAAAAGGTCAGGTGGATTGCACCTTCCTGGTGTATCCTCATAAGATCGAGACCGTTTTTGTATTACAGTAAAGTTTTCCGCATCGTGGGCCGACCCCACATCGAGACACCGTCGCCACCTGTCGATACCGAGGCGTACGTTGGAACATAGCGACCAAAGGCAGGCTCCCAGAACCCCCGTTACGCTCAAGATCAAGTTCAAGAGCGAAACCCTCGACCAGTTCATCGAGCGCTACTCCGTCGACATCAGCCCCGGCGGCATCTTCATCCGCACCAAGGAGCCCCTCGCCGTCGGCACGACCCTTCATTTCGAGTTTCAGCTCAAAGACGCATCGCCGCTTATCACCGGACAGGGGAAAGTGGTGTGGATTCGTGAGCCCTCGACGCCCGGGGCGGCGCCGGGCATGGGGGTCCGCTTCGAGACGCTACCACAGCGAAGTCAGGAGGTCCTCGAGCGCATCCTCACGAAAAAGGGCCCCGCGGCGCGCGCCGCAGGCGAAGGAGCGGCGCAGGGCGCGGTTGCCAGGCCGTCGGGGGACACGCCGGACAGCGAGTTTACCGAGAATCCGACGCGCGTCGCGCCGGGCGACGTGCTCCAGGGCCTCGGAGCGAACACGAGCTCGAGCTTCGAGGCCGAAGGCGACGTGCCTACGCGCGTTGCGCCGGACGCGATGCGCAAAAGCACGCTGCCGCTCGGAAGCGGGGCCGAAAAGCCCGCGGCGGGGAAGGCCAAAAGCGAGCGCAAGCCGATGCCCAAGCCCTTGCCGTTTCAGTCCGACGCCGACGACTTCGCGCAAGAGGCTTTCGAGGAGACGACCAAGGTCGCCAACTACCAGAAAATCGGGCTGGACGCGGTGCGCGCGGACGACGGCGCGGCGGGCGCCTCGGAGGCGGACGCCTCCTCGGACGACGAGGAGGGAAGCGGCGGCGCCCAGGACGACGGCGCTGGCCGCGCGCGCCAGGACCTAGCGGGTCGAGACGGCGCCGACGCCGACGATCCCCAGTTTCCAGGCGACGATGAGGAAGACGTCCCTGGCGAGGCAGCCGCCACCCCGGCGGGGGCGGCTAAGGAAGACGAGCGCGATAGCGATGGCGTCCGCGCCGATGAGGCCGAGGGCCAGGGTGAAAAGGACGACGATCTTCCCGACGACGACGAGCACATCCGCGAGGTCCGCGCCGCGCTCGCCAAGAAGCGAACGCAGGCGGAGGACTCATCGGAGGCATCGAGGTCGGGTGAACGCCAAAAAGACGAGGGGCCGTCCGGCGCGCCAGATTCCTCGCACAGCGCCAAGCCGTCCCCGCTCCCCGAGGCGGCGCCGGCGTCTTCGGGAGGCGGCCGCAAGCTCGCCCTCGCGGCGGCGATCGTGGTCGCCGCCGGCGGCGCCACTGCGCTGGTGGTCCACCTCGGCGCGGACGACGGGGACGAGCGGGCCACGGACGAGGCCGCTGACTCTCCGGTAACCGAGGACCCCACCGGGGAGACGGACGAAGGAGCGCCCGAGGAAGCGATCGCTGAGGATCCGGACACCGCGCCTGAAACGCTCGTGTCGCTCGCGGTCGACACCGAGCCACGAGGCGCCACCGTCGAGCTAACTGCCTACGGTCAGGCAAACACCTCGCCCGCAACGTTCGAGGAGCTCGCTCCTGACGATGCCTATGAGCTCCACGTCAGTCACCCGGGCTATCGCGACGAAGTCATCGAGGTGCGGCCGGACGAGGGCGAGGCGTTCGTCGAGCTCGAGCCGCTCCCTCGGGTCCTTGCCATCCGCTCCAATCCTCCCGAGGCCAACGTGATGATAAATGGGGTCAACCAGGAGGTGGAAACGCCGGCCGAGATCGCGCTCGAGGGCGATCTCGAAGACGCAGACCGCTACGTGATCACCCTGCGCCGCCCGGGCTTCGAGCACGCGCGGCAGGCCGTCGAGGCAGACGCGGAGTTCGAAGACGAAGGCGGCGAGCGGCTCGTGCACGAGGTCGAGGTCGCTCTCGTTCGCCAGCCGCCGCCCGAACAGCCGAGCGCCAGCAGCGAAGAGCCCCAGCCCGCCGGTGAGGACGACGAGGACGGCGAGCCCGCCGATAGCGAATCCGGGGATGCGGCGTCGGGCGAAGCGCCCGAACCAGAGACCGACGGCTCGCCCGCGGGTGAGGCGAGCGACGGCGACGACGCGGCGCCGCCCAGTGATCCGGAGGAGTCGCCGGAGGAATCGCCAGAGGAAGCGCCGGAGGAAGCGCCGGAGGAAGCGCTAGAGGAAGCGCCGGAGGAAGCGCCAGAGGAGTCGGACGACGACGCCGACTGAGCGGCTCGACCTCGCTCACCTCGATGCGCAGGCGAAAGCGGCGCGCCCACCCGCGCGCCGCAGCCGCCCCGGCCGCTCAGCGGGTCCCCGTCCCCCGCGCGAGGTGCCCGACCGCGTCCTCGAGTCCCTCGAGGGTGAGCGACCACATCGGAAACACGTCGGCGATGAGCTCGATCGTCGATCCCGGCCAAAACCGCTCCGGCTCGGGGTTTAGCCACGCGCGCTTGGGAAACGCCTCGGCGATGTGCCGGAGCCACTCGATCCCGGGCTTGCGGTTGTGGTGGGAAAACGCGATGGCCCCGCCGGCCGACAAGAGCTCCGCCGGGTGCATGAGCGCGTCGCCGACGACGACCAGCCGCTCGTCGCGACCGCTCGCGGCGAGGAGGTCGGGCACCGGGACCGGGCGCCGGAACGCCGCGTCCTCATAGACCGACTCGTAGACGCAATTGTGAAAGTAGTACGGGCGAAACCGGGAAAACCGCCCCGCGCGCGAAGCCGCCGTGAACAGCCGCTCGGCGAGATCGGCGTGGGGGTCCATCGAGCCGCCCACGTCCATGAGGAGAACGAGCTTGAGCTGGTTTCGCTTGGGCGCGCGGAACACGAGCTCGAGGTCTCCGGCGTTTTTGCAAGTGGCGTCGATGCTCTCTTCCACGTCGAGCTCGTCGGGCGCGCCCTCGCGACCGAGATCGCGAAGTCCTCGCAGCGCGACGTCGATCTGCCGCACGTCCAAGACGCGATCTTTGCGGTAGTCCCGAAACCGCCGCTCCTCGGCGATCTGCATCGCCGAGCGCCCCCCTCCCCCGCCGCCCACGCGGATCCCGGTGGGGTGATAGCCGCCGTGACCAAACGGTGACGTGCCGCCCGTGCCGATCCAGCGGTTTCCACCGTCGTGGCGCTCGCTCTGCTCGCGGAGGCGCTGCTCGAACAGCTCGCGCAGGCGATCCAGGTCGAGGGACTCGATGAGCGCGCGCTCCTCCTCGCTGAGCGAGGCGAGGTGTTTCGGATCGCGAAGCCAGGACAGGAGCTCGTCCGACAGATTGAGCGAATCGGCGGTCACGCCGCGGAAATACGCCAAAAACGCCTCGTCGAACGCGTCGAACTGGGTGACGTCTTTCACGCAGATCGAGCGGGCCAGGCGGTAGAAGCCGTTTAGCGACGACTCGTGGAGGCCGAGCGCCATCGCCTCCATGAGCGCCATCCACTCGTGGGTGGTGACGCGCAGCTTGCGGCTCCGCAGCTCGAACAAAAACTCGATCAGCATAGTCTGCGAGACCGGCGCACGTTAGGCGAGGCCGCGGCGCTTGGCGTAACTGAAGTCCTGCTCGTTCTTGAGGAGGCTGCCGAGGAAGGGAATCCCGTGACCCACGCGCTCGAGGGGCACGCCCGCGCGCCGGAGCGCCGAGATCCAGTCGATGAGCTCGCTGGTCGACGGGCGCTTCCTCAGCCGGGGCACCTCGCGCAGGTTGAAAAACACCTCGAGGCATTGATCGAGAACCCGCTCCTCGATGTCGGGGTGATGCACGCGGACGATCGACCTCATGAGATCCGCGTCGGGAAACTCGATGTAGTGGAAGATGCAGCGGCGCAAAAACGCGTCCGGCAGCTCCTTTTCGTTGTTGGAGGTGATCACGACGAAGGGGCGCCGCTCGGCGACGACCTCGTCGCCGGTCTCGCTCACGCGAAAGCGCATGGCGTCGAGCTCGAGCAGCAGGTCGTTCGGAAACTCGATGTCGGCCTTGTCGATCTCGTCGATGAGGAGGACCACCCGCTCGGGGGCGGCGAGCGCGCGGCCGAGGGGCCCGTAGTGGATGTACTGGCGGATGTCGCGCACGTCGCCGTCGCCGAACCGGCTGTCGTGGAGCCTGGCGACCGTGTCGTACGTATACAGGCCCTCCTGCGCCTTGGTGGTGGACTTGATGTGCCACTTGACGAGCTCGCAGCCGAGCACGGAGGCGATGTTCTCGGCGAGCAGGGTCTTGCCGGTGCCGGGCTCGCCGCGCACGAGGAGGGGGCGCTCGAGGGCGAGCGAGACGTTGACGGCGTGGCGGAGGTCGTCGGAGGCGATGTAGCGCTCGGTGCCTTGAAAGCGGTCGAAACTGTCGGCGTGACTCGTCATCGAGCGCATCCTAACAGCTCCGCACAGGTCCACCACCCCGCGCCGCCCGGCGCCGAACCCGCTCAGGCGAGGTCGAAGGCTTTGAGGAGAAAGGCGTAGGACAGGGCCACCTCCTCGAGGTGAGAAAACCGCCCCGACGGGCCCCCGTGACCTGCGCTCATCTCGGTTTTGAACAGGAGCATCGTGTCGGCCTGCCACGCCTGCCGGAGCCTGGCGACCCATTTGGCCGGCTCCCAATAGGTCACCCGGGGATCGGTGAGCCCGGCGGTGACCAAGAGGTGCGGATATTTGCGGGGCTCGACGTTGTCGTAGGGCGAGTACGACAAGATCGTGTGATAGGCGGCCTCGTCCTCGATGGGGTTGCCCCACTCGGGCCACTCCGGCGGCGTGAGCGGCAACTCGGGATCGGACATCGTGGTGAGCACGTCGACGAAGGGGACGTTGGCGACGGCCGCGCGAAACAGATCCGGGCGCATGTTCAGCACCGCCCCGACGAGCAAGCCGCCGGCGCTGCCGCCGTGCATGGCGAGCCTTCCGGCCTCCGTGTAGCGCGCGCGGACGAGGTATTCCGCGCTGGCGATGAAGTCGTAAAACGTGTTTGGCTTGTTTTCGAGCTTTCCGTCGTCGTACCAGCGCTGACCGCGCTCGCGGCCGCCGCGGACGTGGGCGATGGCGAACACGAAGCCCCGATCGACGAGGCTCAGCCGGTTTGGTGAAAATCCGGCCGGCACCATGATCCCGTACGAGCCATAGCCGAACAGCAAAAGCGGCGCGCTGCCGTCCACCGGGGTGTCCCGGCGGTGCAGGACGGAGATTGGGACGACCTCCCCGTCGTGCGATGGCGCGAAGTGGCGCGCGACCACGTACGCGGCGGGATCGTGACCGCTCGGGATCTCCTGCTCTTTGCGCAGCGTCCGCTCGCGGGTCTGCATGTCGTAGTCGTAGATGCGGGGCGGCGTCGCGAGCGACGAATACGCAAACCGGAGCGTGGTCGTGTCGAACTCGAAGCCGGGAACCAGGCCGAGCTCGTAGGCCTCCTCGTCGAACGTGATCGCGTGCTCCTCGCCGTCGTGGACGCGGCAAACGACGATGCGGGGCAGCGCGTTCTCTCGCTCGAGCCGCACGATGAAGTCCCGAAACACGAGCATGTCGCTTATGAGGCGGCCCTCTCGGTGCGGCACGAGGTCCTGCCACTGCGGTCGGCCCGGGTCGTTCAGGGGCGCCTCGGCGATCTTGTAGTCCCTGTCGCCCCCGGCGTTCGTGCGGATCAGCCAGCGGTCGCCCTGATCGCTCACGTCGTATTCCACATCGCGCTCGCGCGGCTGGATGAGCCGCGGCTGTGCCGCCGGGTGCTCGGCGTAAAGCACGCGAACCTCCGAGGTGGTGTGGTCGAACGCCTTGATGGCGATGAAGCGCCCGCTCTCC
The DNA here is from genome assembly GCA_007133195.1 of Nannocystineae bacterium. GTDB lineage: Bacteria > Myxococcota_A > Polyangia > Haliangiales > Haliangiaceae > SLNH01. Next base: position 38,869 of record SLNH01000433.1, read on the forward strand.
GTCCGCTCCACCGCGACGAAAAACCCGGGATCGGGCTCTTCGTACACGAGCTCGTCGCGCGCCTGGTCGTCGCCGAGGCGGTGACGGTAGACCCACTTCGGCCGGTGCTCGTCGTCGAGCACGGTGTACAGCAGCGTCTGGCTGTCTGCACCCCACGCCAAGCTGCCCTGAGCGCCCTCGATGCGCTCGGGCAGGCGCTCTTCGGTGTCTAAGTCGATGACGGAGACGGTGTAGATCTCCGAGCCCTTGGTATCGACGGCGACGGCCAGGCGCCGGTGATCCGGGCTGTGCCGGCAGGCGGCGATGCGGTAGTAGGCCAGCCCCTCGGCCTCGCGGTCGCCATCGAGGAGGATCTCCTCCGCCGAATCCTGTTCCGTCGCGTCGCCGGCGGCTGATCGCCTGGCGAAGATGGGATACTGGCCGCCCACGCGAAACCGCCTGTAGTAAAGGTAGGGGCCGTCGCGAAGCGGCACGCTCTCGTCGTCCTCCTTGATGCGGGCCTTGAGCTCGGAAAATAGCTCTTCCCGCAGGCCGCGCGCGGGCCCCAGCACCGCCTCGGTGTGCGCGTTTTCGCGCTCCAAATACGCCCGGATGTCCGGGTCGAGGCGTTCCGGATCCCGCACGACCTCTCGCCAGTTGGGATCGCGAAGCCAGGCGTAAGGATCCTCGCGCTCGTGTCCGTGCTGGCGATGAATGTCGGTGTGGGCGGCGGCGACCGGGGGTTGGGGGCGATTCATGCCTCCCACGCTACCGCAGCACGGGGGGCGATCGCTGCCCGCAGCGCCACATCGCTGGCCGCCTCACCCCGAAGCGTCGATTAGAACGCTTCAGGAACGGCTCTTTTTGCGCCCGTGGTAGTACCCGTCCGCGATCCCATAGACCCAGGCGCCGGCTCCCGCCAGCCACGCGAGACCACCGACGAGGGGCAGGTTGCTCAGGAAGAACACGCCTCCAGCGGCGACGGCGAACACCCCCAGCGCCTTGTTCGAATCGCGATTCATGAGCTGCCCGAGCCCGGGGATGATCCCGCTCGCGACCGCGGGCACGACCCCCGCCGCAGCTGAGCTCTCAGGACGTTTGGCGAGCGCCTTCGACATGGGGCGAGTATGACACGCCCGAGGGGGCCGAGCACCCGTCCGTCCCGGCGGCCGGGCGCCGCCTGTCGGCGCGAGCCGGCGCCCGGCGCCCCTCAAGGCGCTTCGAACCCGCGGTCGCGACGGCCCTGCGCGCGCAGCGCCTCGAGCTTTTCGCGGATTCGCTCGCGCGCCTCCTCCGTGGCGGTCTCGTCGACCGTCGCGCTGTGCAGCCGGTCGCCTTCGAGCTCAACCCTGAGCCACCCGCCGTCGCGAACCTCGGCGGGCAGCTCGTCCGCCGGGACCACGACTTCGCGCTCGGGCGGATCGCCCACGATCAGGACGGCGTGCTCCCCGTCCACGATGCGGTCTAGCACCGCGACCTCATACGAGGCGTCGAGCCCGGCGATGATGAGCCAGAGGCACGCGTGACACAGCCACCAAAACAGGTTCCGTCTCATACCCCCGTTGTCGGGAGCGCGCGCCGAAAGTTGCTAGTGGGCCCGGAAAACTTTCCGCGCGCCGCCGCGCGCTACTCGATGCAGGCGAGCCCCTCGGCCTTGATATCCGCGACGCGGGACTCCCCGAACCCGTGAACGCGGTGCAGGCCGTCCAAGCTCTCGTAGGGGCGCTCTTCGATGATTCGCTCGGCTCGAGCCGGCCCCGTATGCGCCAGCTCCTGGAGCTCTTCTTTGGACGCGCGGTTTATGTCGATGCAGCCGTCGGCACTCCCGGTGCCGGCTCCGCCCGTGTCGGCCACCGCGAGCGCGTCTCCCTGCTCTTCGATCTCGTATCCGTCGCCGTTTGTCCGCACGACGATGGTGCCGCTCGTGGGCGTACCGTAAATGTCGATCCCGAGCTCCTCGATACGCGAGATCACCTCGGCGTGGGGATGGTCGTACTGGCTGTCCTTCGCGGCGCTGTACACGACGACCTCCGGGGACACGGCGCGCAAAAACGCCGATGACGACGAGGTTCGCGACCCGTGGTGGCCGAGCTGAAGGAGCTGGGCGGCGAGCGCATCGAGCGGTCCGTCCGGCGCGTCGCCTGACGCATCCTCGGCCGCCTCCCCGGCCGCCTCCCCTTCGGCGCCATCGGCGGCCGCCACCGCGTCCTCGCCGGCGCCAGCCGCCTTGGCCCACGCGATCATGCCCGCCTCGTGCTCCTCCTCCGCGTCCCCGGTGTAGACCGCGGCAAACTCCCCGTAGCGCACGCGCAGAGCGAGGTTGTCGTGCACGTGGGCGGGGTGTCGCTCCGGGTTTAGGACCTCCACGATGAGATCGCCAAACTCCTCGACCGCGCCGGCCTTGGGCTCGTGATAGCCGGTTCCCTCGGTCTCGAGCACGGCGTCGACCGCGCGCTCGAAGGTCGCCGACTCGTGCTCGTAGCCGCTCATCCACACCTCGCCGACGTCGAACGCCTCCACGACCTCGGGAACCTGTCCGAGGTGATCCGCGTGCGGGTGGCTGATCGCCACGACGTCGATCTCGCTCACGCCCGCGCCGCGAATGTAGGGCACGACGTCGTCGCGCTGCCAGTGCCCCGCGTCGATGAGGATGGTGCCCTCGGGGGCACGAATCAGGGTGGCGTCCGCCTGGCCGACGTCGAAGTGGTGAAACACCGCTTCACCCACCGGCGGATGCTCGGGGATCTCCCGCTCGGGCTCCTCGTCCGCCGGCTCGGCGAGATCCGTAGGCGCTTCGTAGCGCTCCTGCTCTTGCCGGGGGCAGCCGCTCCCCAACACCATCGCGACCACGAGGAGCGCCGCGGGCGGCGCGAGGGCGGGGCGCGCCCGCACGGATATGTCACGCGTCATGAGCGGGAATGCTAGCAGCTCGTGTGAGGCATTCTCAAAACAATCTGGTGCGTTCAAAACCACGTGGTCACGCCGACGCTCATCAGCGTGTAACCCGACGAATACTCGCCCGCGTTGAACGGGCTCTGAAACTGATTCGTGCGGTCGCGGAGCGGCTGGATGGGGTCGGGCTGCTCTCGCTGCGCCATGGTGGGCGGCGAGTCCCCGCCGTCGCAGCTCGGCTGACTCGTGTCCGTCTGACACGCTTCGACGCGACGATCGGGCTGGAGCACGGCGCCCCCGCCCGCGTCGACCCGAAGGCGCGGCGTCACGTAGGAGAGCCCGGCGGCCAGCGTGGTCTTGGAGTTCCCGTCGATGTCGAGGCGGGTGTACTGAGTGGGGGCGGCCGCGGTGTCGTAGGCCGCGCCCGCGCTCGCGACGAGGCCGCGCCCGTCGCCCATGGGAAACAAATACGAGCCGCCGAGCCGGAACGAAAACGTGTCGCGAAAGTGGTGGCGAAGCCGCTGATCCCGCATGGGCAGCCCCGTTAGCCCCGATTCGCCGTCTACGATGAGCTCGTAATCCGACGCCGTGCCCGATGACCAATTTTCCCACTTGATGTCGAATTCGATGTCGGCGCGCTCGCGGCCCTCGTCCTCCCAGATCCAGCGCGCGCCGGCGCCGAGAGACTGGGGCAGCTTGAAGGTCACGCAGGTCTTGAGGGCGTCGAGCTCGCCGCCGGGAGCGCAGGTGGCTTCGTCGTCCGCCACGGGCCGGATGAAGTCCTGCTCGCCCTCGAAGCCGAGATCGTAGCCGAGCACGGCCGCTCCCTCGCCCTGAGCGCTCGCCCGCGCCGAACTGCTGTAGCTCGCGCCGATCTCCCATGAAGACGACGGCCGGTAGCGAGCCCCGAGGCCGAAATTCGGGACGAAGTAGTCCCAGCCCTCGACGTCGAAGTACCCGTCGCGGCCGATGTACTCCTCGTAGTTGCGAATCCCCCAGACGTAAGCCCGCGCCGAGATGTGCGCGATCCCCCACGTGAACCGCCCGCCCACGTCGAGATCGTCGGTGATCTGATAGGCCGCCCCCACGGTGGGCCCTCCCTTCAGCGCGGCCTGCTCCATGACGTCATAGCGCTGCGGCGGCGGCGCCTCGGCCCGTCCCTGCGCCGGCGATTGGGAAAACTCGTAGTCCGCGGCGAAGTTCCGCTCGGGAAACCCGTGGGGCGTGATCACGCCCGCGGCGAGGCGGAGCGGCGAGTCGGGATCGCCGAGGTCGGTGGCGAAGCCGATGAGGGGAACCGCCTGAAAGCCGGCGAAGCCCACGGCGGGATCGGTTTGATCCGTGACTTCGGGAAACGGCTCGCCCACGTAGCTCGGCTCGTCATCCTCCCCGGTGGGCCGGTAGGTACCCTCGCGCTGGAACGACAGCGACATGCTGATGAAGTTCGAGCCGAGCTGGAGCATGTTCCCCTCGGCCCCGGCCAGACCGGCCGGGTTGTGCACGAGCGCGGACACATCGTCGGCCTTGACCATGAACGCTCCGGCGCGAGCCTGCGCCTGCGGACCGTAACCGGGCACGAAGATGGCGCCGGCGTGCGCCGCCGATATGCCCGTCAGCGACGCGATCGCAGCCGCCGAAACCGCGAGTTTCCCGATCGGCGTGCTCATAGCAAGCGATGAGCATACCTCAAGTGGGCCCGCGAGGGCAGGACGAATGAGCGGGCGTCCGGACCGATCCGCGCGCCGCCGGTCGGCTAGGCGCGCGCGCGCGCGGCTTCGCGCCGCTTTTCGATCTCGAGGTGCGCCGCCACCAGCGACACGGCTGCGGGGGTCACGCCGCTTATCCGCGAGGCCTGACCGAGCGAGCGGGGCCGCACCGCGGCGAGCTTCTCCGCCGCCTCGTTGGAAAGGCCCGGGATCGCGCCATAGTCGAGATCCTCGGGCAGGCGAAGCGCCTCGTCGCGCTGGAGCCTGCGGGCCTGGTGCTCCTGGCGGCGCAGGTACCCGGCGTACTTGAGCTCGATCTCTGCGCGCTCGGCGACCGCCGGGGCCTGGGCGGGAAGCTCGTGGCCGCCGGCGCTCGCGACGGCCTGGATGTCGGCGTAGGACAGCTCGGGCCGGCGCATGAGCTCCGCGAGGGTGACCCGCCGATCGCGAATCGGCGAGCTGCCCCGCTCGACGAGGCGATCATCGACGCCCGGGGCGCCCACGACCGAGACCTCGCGCAGCCGGTCCAGCGCCGCGGTCAATTCGCGCTGAAAGCCCTCGAACGCCCGCCACCGCTCGTCCGTCACGAGCCCGAGCTTTCGACCGATGGGGAGCAGGCGGTCAGCGGCGTTGTCCTCGCGCAAAACGAGCCGGTACTCCGCGCGCGAGGTGAACATCCGGTAGGGCTCCTTGGTCCCCTTGGTGACGAGGTCGTCCACGAGCACCCCGGCGTAGGCCTGGTCGCGCCGAAAAACCAGCTCGCTCATAGTCGCGGCGGCGTCTGTGCGCCCCACGGCGAGGGCGGCGTTCGCGCCGGCGATGAGCCCCTGGATCGCCGCCTCCTCGTAGCCCGAGGTCCCGTTGATCTGACCGCCGAAAAACAAGCCCTTGACTCGCCTGGTCTCGAGAGTCGGCCAGAGCTCGCGAGGGTCGACGAAGTCGTATTCGACCGCGTAGCCGGGGCGCGTCATCTCCGCGCGCTCGAGGCCGGGGATCGTGCGGAGCAGCGCGAGCTGCACGTCGTAGGGGAGCGAGGTCGAGATGCCGTTTGGATAAAACTCGGTGGTCCCGAGCCCCTCGGGCTCCAAGAACACCTGATGGCGCGACTTGTCGGCAAACCGGATGATCTTGTCCTCGATACTCGGACAGTAGCGCGGCCCCGGGCCGGCGAGCTCCCCCTGGTGGAGCGGGGAGCGGTCCAAGTTGTCCCGGATGATCTCGTGGGTGTGCTCGTTGGTGAAGGTGATCCAGCACGGGCGCTGGTCGAGGGGCGGCGTTTCGCCGGGCGGGGCGAGCACGCGAAAGCGGGGTGGCGGATCGTCGCCCGGCTGAAGTTCGAGCCCGTCTAGGTCGAGGGTGCTGCCGTCGAGCCGGCAGGGCGTGCCCGTCTTGAGACGCGCGAGGGGGAAGCCGAGATCGGCGAGCGCTTTGGACAGGCCCACGGCCGGCGCCTCGCCCGCGCGGCCGCCGGCGGCGCGCGCGTCGCCCACGTAGATCTGCCCGCGCAAGAACGTGCCGGTCGTGAGGATCACGGCGCTCGCGCGATAGCCCACGCCCATCTTGGTGCCCACCCCGACCACGCGACCGTCCTCGACGAACAGCTGGCTCACCTCGCCCTGGCGGAGCGACAGCCCGGGCTCCGCCTCGAGCGCACGCCGCATCCGCTCACGGTAAAGGTGTTTGTCGGTCTGCGCGCGCACGGCCCGCACGGCGGGGCCCTTCGAGCGGTTGAGGCGGCGATATTGGATCCCGGTGTCGTCGGCGGCGGCGGCCATCTCACCGCCCAGGGCGTCGATTTCGGCCACGAGGTGCCCTTTGCCCACGCCGCCGATGGCCGGATTACAAGACATCTGCGCGACGGCGTCTAGGATCCCCGTGAGAACGAGGGTCCGAGAGCCCATGCGCGCGGCCGCGAGCCCGGCCTCGCAGCCGGCGTGGCCCGCACCGACGACGATCACGTCATAGGCATCGGGATAGATGTACACGCTCTTTCCTCTAAACGTTCGGACGCGCCCAGGACCGCGGGGCGCGGCTTAGATCTGCTCGCGCGCGAGGCCGGTTGCCGACGAACATGCCGGCGCGGCCCCGGACGCGACGCGTCTCCCCATTCCGATCGACGTTAGCTGGCGCACTCGGGGTGGCCCGGCGGGAACAGGGTGTCGAAGTCGTAGACGTCCAGGAGAAACTGCAGGTAGATCGACGTGGGGTAGACGCGCTCGCGCACGTCCCCGGTGCGCCACGCGATGTCGCGGATGGCGGTCGATCCGCAGGTGTCGAGCACGTTGCGAACGGCGCGATTTCGAAACCGCTGCTGCCAGTGGGCCAGTCGTTCCATGGTGCAGCGCCCCGGGGCGCCGCAGTTGAAATGAAACGTGTCGTACCACCAGGGCCCGTCCTCGACGAAATCCGAATCGCCCAGTTCGGAGATCCTCACGGCGGCTGAAAAACCGTTTTCGCCGCGCGCGCGCGCCGTGACCTCGTGCTCGCCCGGGTCGAGGTCGACGTAAAAGCACTCGGTCGCGCGCTGGGGCGATTTGTAAAGCCGGTCGTCCCCGATGGTGACCCACATCTCGCCAGGCGTGGGACCGATGCGAATCTCATAGCGCTTTTGTGACCCCGTCGCGCTGCCCGCGTCGTCGGGCGCCTCCTTGCAGTCGCAGCGGCGCGAGGTGCACAGGGGGCCGACGAGATCCGCGTCGGTCACGTCGAGCAGCCGCTCGTCAGGTGAAGGCAGATCGGAGCCGCCGCAGGCCGCGACGAACACCGAAATCGTGACTAGCGAGGCGGCCGCGAGCGCCACTGATGTGCGCCGCCCCCCTCGGTGGGCTTTGCGGTGGTCGCGCATGGAGGCCGCAGTATAGCCCGGAAGCTCGTGCCCTTGGCAAACCGCGGGGGCCCGGTTCGGCAACGTTCGCGCCACCCGGCGGGTCCAAGGAGCGGGCCGATCGCCGCGTTTTGCCCGGCGCCCGGCCGCGAGCATTGACCTGCTTTCAACATCGCACTATAGAATGCGGGAGTTCTTCGTATGCATGGTCACATCAAAGCGCCGCGCCGGCCGTGGGAGATCCTGCTCACCCTCGGCCTCGCCCTGGCCCTGGGCTGCGGCGGGTCGCAAGGTCCGAGCGTGGAGTTTCAGGTCTCGGCCGAGAGGAACTACGAGCGCGGGATGGAGAGCCTGGACGAGGAACGCTGGGAGGAGGCCGCTGCCTACTTCCAGTTCATAGGCGCCAATTTCCCCTACTCGCGCTACGCGGTGCTCGCCGAGCTGCGCCTGGCCGACGCTCAACTAGGCGCCGGCGAAAACCGCACGGCCATCGAGGGCTACCGGAGCTTCCTCACCCTTCATCCGACGCACGAGAAGGCGCGCGACGGCTACGTGGCTTATCGAATGGCCCTCGCCTACGCGGAGCTGCTCCCCGGCGACTGGCTGCTCGCGCCCCCGTCCTACGAGCGCGACCTGGAGCCGGCCGTTCACGCGCATCGCCATTTGTCGCGTTTCGTCCGCCAGTACGACGATTCGCCCTACATGGACGACGCGCGCGAGCTCCTCGCGAAGGTCAACCTCCACCTGGCCCGGCACGAGTGGTACGTCGCCAACTTCTACTGGGATCGAGGCGAGCCCATGGGTACGGTGATTCGACTCCGCAGGCTCCTCGAGCGCCACGCCGAAACGGAGCTGGACGGCGACGCGCTGTGGCTGCTCGGCCGCGCCTACGTCGAGGTCGAGATGCACGACCGGGCCCGGCGGACCTGGCAGCGCCTCGTCGATGAGCACCCCGACCACGACAAGGTCACGGCGGCGCAAGAAGAGCTCGCCAGCCTGCCGGCGGGCCAGGAGGGCGCGGCCGGCACGGATGCCCGCGATGGTTGACGAGCGCCTGCGCAGGTTGATCGCGCTCGGACGTGAGCACTATCACGCCCGAGAGTACGAGGAGGCCGCCCGCTACCTGGAAGAGGTCATCCGCGAGCACCGGCAGTTCCCGGACATCTTCAACATGCTCGGGGTGATCTACTACGACCAGGGCCGATTCGGGGAAGCCGAAGCGGCGTTCGAGGAGGCGCTCGGGATCAACCCGAACTACACCGAGGCGGCGCTAAACCTCTCGGTCACCTACAACGACCGCGGGAAGTACCAGCAGGCCCGTGAGCTCTACGGCCGGATGGTGAGCCGCACCCAGGCCGAGCAGGAACGCCTCGACCCGTTCGCGCGCGGCAAGATCGCGAACATGCACGCCGACCTCGGCAATGCCTACGCGGGCGTCGGCCTTTACGAACGGGCGATCCACGAGTATCGAAAGGCGCTCGAGCTTTGCCCGGACTTCGCGGACCTGCGCACCCAGCTCGGCCACATCTATCGGGACAAGGGCGATCCCGAAGCGGCGCTTACGGAGTATCGCATGGTCCAGGACAGCCGGCCCGAGTATGTGCCTGCCAGCGTGGCCATCGGGGTGACCCTGTTTTCGCTCGCGCGCGTGAGTGAAGCGATCGCCGAGTGGGAGGCGGTCTTGGAGCGAGCCCCCGACAACAAGCCGGCGCGCCTTTACTTGCGCATGGTCCGCGACGATCCCAATCCGCCCAAGCCGGGCAGCGCGCTCCGCGACGCCGACGACTAGTTTTGACGCCCAGGTCAGCTTCCACAGTGGCGCCTGAGTCACGCGTCATTGTTTAGCGAATCAGGGCGGCGGCGGGGCCCGGGCGGGATCCGGCAACGGCCGCGAGCCGCGCGCGCGCGCCGCCTGGACCGGCTTAGCTTCTCCGATACCGAAGCCCGCTGCCCGATCGGCCGCGCGCGCGAGGGCGTCTTCGTGCTCGAGCGCCCCGAGTCGCTCCCGCTCCCCGCGGGGCCCGGACGGCCTGCGGCCAAAAATCAAGATGACGTGCGCCAGCCACAAAATCAGCCCGGCCGCGTGGACGGTGGGCGGCGCGCTGGCCGCCGAGACCGCGAGCGCATAGGCAGCGAAAGTCGTCACGCTCACGGCGGCATAAACCGCTTTCATCGCGCCTCCTCCTCGTTCCTACCCCTTCGATGCCCTGCGTTCGGGCATCGCAACCAGTTCCGACCCTTCGGCGACCTTGCCGATCGCGACCTGCCGAGTGCGATGAGGCCTCGCGGCCACTGGCCGCTCGCCGCGGCAACCGCTTTAGCCCGTTCATTCACGACGGTTGTTCATGACCGTGAGATCCATGACCGTGATCCATGACGGCTGTCCATGACGGGAGGGGCGCATCGTGACACGGCGTCTCGGCCCCGGGCGGCCTCGCGGCGGCCTCTCCAGTACATGATCAACGTTTGAGCCGGCCTTCGTTTGGATCGGGTAGCCGCGCCGCCGTCGTCCAGGTCGGCACGACGCACGAACCAAGCCATAAAAGTGCGACTAGCTGCGCGAAAACCCCCCGGAATTCCACGCCGGCAAGGCCGATGGCGGCTTGCTTGCCCAGGTGGCCGCCTACCGGGTGGCCGGCGGCCCAAGTCCGAACTGCTGGGCGGCACACCGCTTGAATACGCGTCTTCCGCGATGCCGGATCCGCGGCCCAGCGCCCATGATGAGCGGCCGCGGGAGGCCGGCGCGGGGGCCACCCGGCAGGGCGCGGCGCGCGCTCCGTTGCCGACCGGTGGCGCACAGGTGATCCGGAGCACGGACGCGGCTTACCGCCTGATTCGCCCCGTCACCCAAGGGGGAACGGCCGTGATCCACCTCGCCGAGCGCGAGCCTGCCGGCGGCGAGGTGGTGATCAAGATCGCCCGCGAAGACGTGTTGAAGATGCGCCAAATCATGGCCCACCTGCAGCGCGAGGCGGCGCTCCTCGGGCGGCTCGCGCATCCGCACTGCGTCACGCTCATTAGCTCCGGAACGTGGCGCGGGCTCCCGTTCCTGGTCCTCGAGCACGTCGAGGGCGAGCCGCTCGCGCGGCTTTGCGAAGGCGCGAGCCTCGCTCCGGAGCGCGCGGTGACCATCGCGCGCCAGGTGCTGTCCGCGCTCGAGCACGCGCACAGCCGCGGCGTCCTTCATCAAGATCTCAAGGCGGACAATATCCAGGTGTCGCGGGCGGGTGACGGCCGCGACTTGGCCACCCTCTTGGATTTCGGCGCGGCGCGCGCGACGGAGGTGAGCCGAGCTCCCGACGGGCGACGCCCGCTCCCCCTGCTACCTGACCCCGAGGCAAACGGGCTGATTCTCGGAACGCCGTCAGTCATGGCGCCAGAGCAGATCCGGCTCGAGGCGGTGGATGCGCGCGCGGACATCTACGCCGCCGGGATCCTCCTTTACCAACTCCTCGTCGGCCGCAAGCCATTTGCCGCCGCCGATACGCAAACGCTGCTTCGCATGCAGCTCTTCGATGCGCCCGTGCCGCCCCGCCGGGCGCTCGGCCGCGCCCGGGTGAGCGCGGACCTCGAAGCCGTGGTGCTGCGCGCGCTCCGCAAAGACGCGAGCGCTCGCTTCGACAGCTGCGCCGCCATGGCGTCCGCGCTCGCCGAAACCCCGGAGGGGCGCGGCCGGTGGCGCAAGCGCGCTGCCAGGTCGCTCGGACCGCTCGCGTAACCGTGAGCTTTGCGCGAGCTCGGCGTAGCCCGCGGTCGGCGCCGGCCATTCCCGCGCCGCCGGGCCCAGGCCGCCGGCCGCGCCCGATCCCGGGATACGGACAGACGCGATCGCCGGCAACGTGTATAAGCGAGGTATGCGGCAACCGCAGGCGCTACCGCTTATCACGGCAGACATCCCCGGTGTCGGCGGCGTGGTCAGGCAGATGCCCGAGGATTTCGTGGTCCGCGAGCTCCCGGCCTACGAGCCGGCGGGCACCGGCGACCACGTGCTGGCGGTCGTGGAAAAACGCGGGCTCACGACGCAGGACGCCGCGCGCGACATGGCGCGGGCGCTCGGCGTCTCGGCGCGCGACGTGGGCACCGCGGGTCTCAAAGATCGCCACGCGGTCACCCGCCAACAGATTTCGCTGCCGCCGCCGGTCACCCCGGAAGCGGTGTGCGAGCTCGATCTCCCCGGGATTCGCGTCATCTCCGCCGCCAGGCATCCACATAAGCTCAAGACCGGACACCTCGCCGGCAACCAGTTCGCGCTCCGCATCCGCGAGCTCGACGTGGCGCCGTCGCAGGCCGCCGAGCGTGCGCGCGCCGTGCTCGCCGCGCTGACTCAGCCCCCCGGCTGCCCGAACGGCTACGGTGAGCAGCGATTCGGGGCCGCCGGCGACAACGCCGCGCGGGGCCGCGAGCTCGTGTCGGGCGCCCGCTCGCTGCGCTCCGAGCCTCCGCGGCGGCGGCGGCTGTTGGTGTCTGCCTATCAGTCGATGTTGTTCAACGAGTATCTGCGCCGCCGCATCGAAGACGGCCTGTTCCGGCGGGTTTTGCCCGGTGACATCCTTCAGCCGGCGGGGTCGCGCGGGCTGTTTTCCTGTGAGGACGCCCAGGCCGAGCAGGCGCGGCTCGAGCGCGGCGATGTCGTCCCCACGGGCCCGATGTTTGGCCCCCGCATGCGCGGCCCCGCGCCGGGCAGCGAAGCGGGCGAGCGCGAGCGGGCCATTCTCGAAGCGGACGGCATCGACGTGGGCACCTTCGCCCGGGTCGGAAAACTGGCTCCAGGCGCCCGCCGCCCCATCGCCATCCCGCTCGCGGGCGCCGAAGCCGCCGCCGCGGACGATGCGCTCGAGCTTCGCTTTACCCTGCCCCCAGGCGCCTACGCCACCGTGGTCCTGCGCGAGATCACGAAGACGGAGCCGGCATAGGCGCCCGCGCGGCGTGACCGACCCGTATCGGTTAGGACCCTCCCTGGCCCGAGCCCCCCGGCTTGTCACCCGGCTTGTCGGGCGGCGGCCCCCATTGGAACTGGGTTTTCGCCAGCGATTTGTCGGGCGGACCAGGGGCCGCGGCCGGGGCCGGTTCGGCATCCTGTGCCGGAGGCGGGTTTTCGCCCTGCGGACCTGCGCCCGGAACATCACCGGGGTGGCTCGCTTGTGGCGGATGGCCGGGCTGCGGATGGCCGGGCTGCGGATGGCCGGGCTGCGGATGACCGGCTTGCGGGTAGCCGGGCTGCGCTTGGCCGCCCGGCGGATAGCCGGGCTGCGGATGACCGGCTTGCGGATGGCCGGGTTGCGCCTGACCGCCCTGCGGATAACCCGGCTGCCCCTGGCCACCATGCGGATGGCCGGGCTGCGCCTGGCCGCCCGGCGGGTAACCCGGCTGCGGATGACCGGCTTGCGGGTGGCCGGGTTGCGCCTGGCCGCCCGGCGGATAGCCGGGCTGCGGATGACCGGCTTGCGGGTGGCCGGGCTGCGCCTGACCGCCCGGAGCCGCTTGGCCAGGAACCTGGCCGGCCATCGCCGCCGCCGCTCCTGCCATCGCCACCGGCATACCCCCGCCCGCGCCCGCCGGCGCCGGAGCAGCCCCGCCCGGCACGCCGCCGCCAGCGCCGCCATCGCCTCCGTCCGGCGCTCCCCCAGCCGCAGCCCCCACGGCAGGCGCGGACTCGGAGATCTGCTGCGCCGCGCCGCCACCTCCAGGCAACTCTTCCATTTTCAGATAGGCCAAGAGCTCCCCCCGGAGCTCTTCGGCGATGTGCTCGGGCCGCTCGATCTGCGTGTAAAAGATCGTGAAGTAGCTGACCTTGACGGTGGTCACGGCCCGGTCGAGGACGATGCTGCCGAGCTTGGCGACGAACAGGAGCCCCACGAGCGGAATCAGCGTGAGTTCCAGCGCGCCGTCCGTGAGCATCCACGACGGCACGTCCCCTGCGTCGGACGCGGAGACGAACTCCACCGACGGCAAAATCCCCGCCAGCCAAACGCTCATCGCGAACGCCAACAGCGCGATCAGGGCGTAAATCGGCGCGACCAGTATGCCCACGATCCGGCCGATGAAGTCGATCCCGAAAACGCCCACCAGCGTCTTCGGCACGTGATCTTTGAGCTCCTTGATCTTCGCCACGCCGTCGCGGATCGACAGGCGATCGAGCGTCACGGCGGGCAACAGATAGTGGTTGACGAGGTCCCAGACCTCTGCGATGCCGCGCATGAGCAGCGAGAGCAAAAACGACGCGAAGCCTCCCTTGCTCCGCTTTCGCGACGTGATGCTCATCAGCCACGACACGAACATGTCCAAAAGCGCGATCTTCCGGATCTGGCCGGCGATCGCCTTGGTCTCCGTTGCCGCCTCGTCCAGGGTGCGGTTTCGCCCCGCCACCGTCTCGCCGACGAGCCAGGCCTGCATGGCCTCCTGCCGCGTGAAGTAAAAGAACTCGTACAAAAACAGCGGCACCCAGAGCCCGATGGCGATCAGGCCCGCCGTGAAAAGCCCCTCGCTGTCGGTGAAGCCGCCGTGAATTGCGAGCCCGATGCCGACGAACAGCGGGAGATTGGCGATCGCGCCGTACACGACGGTCCTTATCGCCGGGGACAAGATCCCCCGATGGCGCCCCACCACCGTGAACGTGTTTTTTAAAAGGTACTTAACTCGGTGAAAGCGTTCCCTGGCGGAGACGCGCTGTACATTCTGCATACTCGCCCCTACAAGCTGGCTCCGCGCTCGGCTCGAGGAAGCGCGAAGGCCGTGCGAGTTTCGGCCCGCGCTCCCGCAGCGTCAAGGGCCTCGGATCGCCGGCGTCGGCCGCCCCCGTCGCGCACCCAAGGCCCCGCGAGCGCGAGCGGCAGCGCGCGAGCCGGATTGCCAGCCGCCACCCCCTCGGATAGGTTCGCAGCATGCGACGTGCAGTGCTGTTTTCTTCACTCGTGGGAGCCGGGGCCGCGGTATCGGGTTGTGGCGGCCGCGAAGCCGAACCCTCAGCGCCTCATGACGAGGCGCGGGCGATCGCATCCGCCGAGGATTCGGAGCGAGCGGAGGTCGTAGGCGGAGCGGCAGAGGGTGTGGTCGCGTTCGAGGGCGTGTTCGTGCTGCCGATGGATGCGGACTCCGGCGTGCTCGAAGACCACACCGTGGTGATCCGAGACGGCCGCATCGCCGAAATCGGTCCCGCGCACGAGGTGAGCGCGCCCGAGGGGGCGCAGATCATCGCGGGCGAGGGCCGCTACCTTTTGCCCGGGTTCGCGGAGATGCACGCGCATCTTCCCGGTCCCGACGTCCCTGACGAGGAGGTCGAAGAGCTCCTGTTTCTCTATTTGGCAAACGGGGTGACCACCCTGCGCGGCATGCTGGGATTCCCGAGCCACCTCGAGCTCCGCGATCAGATTGAATCGGGGGAGCGATTGGGCCCCACGATCTTCGCGGGATCGCCGCCGCTCAGCGGCGACACCGCCGCGACCGGCGCAGACGGCGGGTCTGCCGTGCGCGAGCTCGCAGGCGAAGGCTACGACCTCATCAAGCTCCACCCCGGGATCAGCCGCGAGGTCTACGACCAAATCGTAAAGAGCGCTGGCGAAGAGGGGATCACCTGGGCCGGCCACGTCTCGCCCGAGGTCGGCTTGGAGCACTCCTTCGCCACGGGGAAATCGACCATCGATCATCTGGACGGATACGTGGAGGCCGTAGCGTCCGAGGAGGTCCGCGACCGGCTCGCGGCGGGTGACGCCGTCCCTGTGGGGGAGCTCGTGGACAGCGCGACCGACCGCCGCATCGAGGAGGTCGCCGAGGCCACTCGGGAGGCCGGTACGTGGAACGTGCCCACCGCATACCTTTGGGAGCTGTTTTATGGCGACGCCCCGGCCGCCGAGCTCGCCGCAAAACCCGAGATGCAATACGCCGCGGAGCCGCAAATCGAGCAGTGGACCAAGCTCGCGGAGGATCGGTTTTTCGTCGACCTGTTGGAGGGGTGGCGCACTGGCGGTGAGCTCGGAGCGGATGACGTCTCCGCCGAGGACGGCGAGGCTCTGATCGAGCTCAGGCGCCGAATCCTGGCGGCGCTCGACGAGGCCGGTGCCGGCATCCTCCTGGGCACCGACTCGCCGCAGATGTTCATGGTGCCGGGGTTTTCCCTCCATCACGAGATCGGGGTGATGGCACAGGCGGGGATGGCTCCCTTGGATATCTTGAAAGCGGGGACCCGGAACGTCGCCGAGTACGCGAATGATGAGCTTGGCTATGACGAGGATTTCGGCCGGGTGAGAGCGGGGGCGCGAGCCGACCTCGTGTTGGTGGACGGCAATCCGCTCGAAGATCTAAACGCGCTTCAAAAGCCACGGGGCGTCATGGTCCGAGGCCATTGGCTCTCGCGCGACGAGATCCGGCACCGGCTGAGCGAGATCGCGAAAGCCCGCTGAGCCAGACGCTCGCATCTCCCAGCGTTTTCACAGTGGCGCCTGCCACGTGTGGCGGTCGGGGCTTCTCCGACATCTGAAGGAGACGAATGAGCGACGCCAAGGGAGGTGGGTATGATCGCGCGCGCCATCGTCGCATCCATTGTCTTTGCCGCCGCCGGGCCAGCGACTGCGCAGGCGCAGCAGGTGGCGTCCGAACGCGACCGGGAGCGAATCGGCTTCGCCGAGGCCAGAGGCGGCTGGGGCTTTCAGTTCGGTGAAACCGACTACGTGCCCGACGGTCCGCCGGGCGACTTCAAACATCCGCTCACGAACGGGTTCGCCGTCGGCGGCACCGCGGGCGTGTTTATCACGACCGACCTGGCGGCGATCGCCAGCTACGAGTTCGCGCGGGCTCAGTCGCGCAGCGGTGAAATCGAGGGCGCCGTGGCCGATATCGACGGCGAGATTTCCTATCACACCGCGCTCGTCGGGGCTCGCCTTCACCGGGCCCTAGGCCCCGGCGAGATCGTGGGCGAGCTCGGCGCCGGCATCGTGTTCCCGTTCGAGACCGAGCTCACCTTCGAATACGACGAGGCCCTCGAACCGCTCGGCATCACCGGGGAAGGCACTCGCGTGACCAACTACAACGTGGGCTACGGAGGCCGCGCGATGTTCGGGTTCCGGCTCCCGATCGTGGAGGAGCTGTACGTCTCGAACTACGTCGCGCTCGAGGCGTTCCAAAGTTCGAACAACGGCAGAGAGACCGAGCTCGAAAACTTCGTCACCGATTTCGAGCAGGAGCCGCCCGAGCCGACCACCGCGGTCATCGAATTCGACGATGACGGGGGCGAGCAGCCCAGCACCTACCCAGTGTCATCGGTTCGCGTTCAGCTCGCCCTGGGCTACCAGTTTTGAGATGTCGGGGGCGGCGGGCCGACCGCGCCGCCCCCTCGCCGCCTCGTTGTTAGCCGTGACCGCGGACGCCGCGGAACGTGGCGTCGACGAGGCTCGTGTTCGCGAGCCGGCTCAGCGTACGCGACTCCTCACTGGACATCGGACCCTCGTGGTCGAGCAGGCGAACGAGACGGCACATGCTGTCTACGTCCAGACGGGCGTCCACGTGCACGTTGAGCAGCGCCGCGAGCGCCTGACACTCGGGCGCGGGCATGGCCTTGTAGGCGTGATACAGCGAGTCCGCGATCTCCATCCGCTCCCGCGCGCAATGAAAGAACGTGAGCACCGACTCGCGAGAAAACGCGAACACTTGCTTTTGCACGCCCGTGGCGCGGTCACTGTCGGCTGCGACGCGCAGTGAGTTGACCACCGTGCCCCACAGCGCGACCACCGGCTCGAGCGTTACATAGCGCACGTCGTCGAAGTACTCGCGAACCTGGGCCCGGCGGCGGATCACCTCGTCGCGGATGTCCGCGGGAATCGACTGGTGAACGCGCCGCACGTCGTCACCTACGATGTCCGCGAGCTGGAGCTTGAGTACCCAGTAAAGGTGATCGTTTTCGGCTCCCTGGCGCGTCCCCCATTGCTCGAGGACGAATTCGGCGCCGCCTTGGAGGATCTTGGACGTATCTGTGAGGGTCATCGGCGACTCTGAAGGTAGGAAGAAAAGCAGGCTACATCCAACAACACTCCAGCGCCGAGCGTCAAGCTCCGCCACGGGCCCCGCCGGGCGGCGCCGCCGACCCGCGGTCACCTCGGGCGGCAGCCCGCCGGGCCTCGAACCGGCCATCGCGGCCCGCACTTCGCCGCGCGGGCCTCGTCGGTGCGGCCCCGGGCTAGGGCGCGAGCCGTCCCCTCACGTCGCGGCTCGGCCCGAAGCCGACCGGGACGTCACGGCTCCGGGGACGCCGATACCTCGACGACGACGGCCGTGATGTTGTCCTCGCCGCCTCGCTCGTTCGCGAGCGCCACGAGCCGCGCCGGAACATCTTTGCACGGCGTCTCGCCCATGAGCGGTGCCAGCTCGCCCCGGCCGATGTAATTCGAGAGCCCGTCTGAGCACAAAAGAAACCGATCCCCAGCGCAGAGCTCCAGCTCGAACACGTCGAGGTGGACGTTTCGCTCAAAGCCGATCGAGCGGGTAATGACGTGGCGATATTCGGAGACCTCGGCCTCGGCCTCGGTCATCATGCCCGCCTTCACCTGCTCTCGCGTCCACGAATGATCCTCGGTGACCTGCTCGAGCTCGCCGCCGCGCATGCGGTAAGCGCGGCTGTCGCCCGCATGGACGATGTATGCGCGCTCGCCAGAGGCGAGCATGGCGGTGAGCGTCGTCCCCATGCCCCGCAGGCTCGAGTCCTTGCGCGCCGCATCGAAGATCGCATCGGAGGCGCGCTGCGCCGCACGGTGAAGAAACCGCCGCGCGGCCACCGCTTCACCCGCGATCACGTCTTCCGGCCGGACCCGCGGAACCTCGGCGGTGTCCGAGAACGCGACCGACGCCGCCGCGGCGGCCTCTCGCGGCGGCGCGTCGGAAGGGCGATCGCCGGATAGCCACGCCTCCACCTCGCTGCGCAAGACGTCCAGTGCCAAGCGGCTCGCGTGGCCACCACCGCGGTGTCCGCCCATACCATCGGCGACGGCGTACACGGACAGGCGCTCGCAAACGAGACAGCTATCCTCATTGCGGCCACGCCTGCGGCCCGGATCGGTCAGACACCAGCCCGAAAGCGCGAGGTGCGTGTCGCCGTCGCTCACCTAGTGCCTCGACCCAGGCGTCATGATCCGATCGGGCGAGCCACATCGCGCGGCTCGCAAGGAGCGAAGAAGGAGGGCGTTGATCATACGTGCCTGATGAAGGGCGCTGCGAGGCGCGTGAGGGGGCCGCAAAACGGATCAGGACGCCTGGGACTAGCTCTCCGGGTACTCCGCCGACCGGTCCGAGTGCCCGCTCTCGTCAAACCGCAAGATCTTGCCCTTGTTGTCGATCTTGGTCAGGACGTTCACGGGCTTCGTCCACACCTTGTAGAGGTTTTCGAGCGTGTCCCGAGCCTGCGCGATGTCTAGATCCACGCCCTCGTGCGCGTGGTACAAAAGGAGCTCCCCGCGGTTTTCGAAGTTCGCGTCCTCTACGTAAATGAAGGGCTGCCCCCGGTTGGTGAGCGAGCGCAAAAGCTGCTCTTTAACCTGCTTGAACTCCCTCGAGACGATCTCCCAGTTGCCCGATCGATCGTTGAACCCGAAGGTGTAAAACTTCTGATCCAGGCAGAACTCGAGCGTGAAGAACTCGTCGAGGAAGGTCACGTCGTTGTACAGCTTGCGCACCTCGAAGATCTTGCCGCGACCGAGCCCTAGCCGGCGATCCCAGTCGCGCTTGGCGACCATCGAATCGCACTCCTCCCACTCCTTGCCGAACTGCCCTTTGTCCCATCGGCTCTCGATGTGGCGAAACAGCTCGACACCCAGTTTATAGGGATTGAGCCGCCCAGGCTGCGTGGCGAGGATACCCGAGCACGCGTCGGCGTAGTCCACGACCTCCGCGGCCGACAGCGCCTTCTCGGTCATGATCTTGCTGTGCCAGTACGTCGCCCACCCCTCGTTCATGATTTTCGTCATCGCCTGTGGGGCGAAGTAGTACGCCTCGTCGCGCACGACCTCGAGGCAGTCTCGCTGCCAGTTCTCTAACGGGGCGTTGTCGAGCAAAAACAGCAGCACATCCCGCTGCCGCTCCTCGGGAAACTTCTTCTTGCGGCGCTTCTTCTCATCCTCCCGGCGCTTCCGCTGCTCCTCGAGGTAATCGGGCGGATTGATGTACTTGTCCATGTACTGCTTCGCCTGGAGCTTCGGCACCTCCTCCGCGGGCGCCTGCTCGCCCTGCTCGCCCTCCTCGCTCGCAGCTTGTCGCACGATATAGGGCGACATCGGATCGATCAGGTTCTCGAGCGACAAGCACACGTCGATGAAGTTTTCGACCTGCTCGACCCCGTGGTGCTCCATATGTCGCCGGATGAGCGAAGCGTGGTTCGCCATCCCGTCGATCATCTTGCGGTTGGTCTTCGAGAAGAAGTAGTTGTTCTTGAAAAAGTCCACGTGCCCCGTCACGTGGGCCATGACGGTCTTCTGATCGACGAGCGAGTTCCCCTCCAAAAGGTAGGCGTAGGCGGGGTTGGTGTTGATCACCATCTCGTAGATCTTCGACATCCCCCACTCGTACCCCTTGGCGAGCTGCTCGTAGTCCATCCCGAACCGCCAGTGCGGATAGCGTGTCGGGAACCCGCCGTAGGAGGCGATCTCGTTCATCGTCTTGTAGTCGAGGACCTCGTAGACGATGGGGAAGAAATCGAGACCGTAATCGCGGGAGTACCCCTCGATCTCCATCTGCATGTCGCGCAGATACGTCGGTAGTCGCTTAACGGCCTTCACCTGCCTCTCCCCAGAAAATCGCGAATCGAGTCCATGATCGCTTCCTTGCCCTTGATCTCGGAGGTGATGAGCTCGTCTCGCTCCCCGAAGTGCTCCTGCAGATCCTTGATGAACTGCCCCGAGCCGTAGGGCGACTCGACCTGTCCATACGAGAACTGGTTCGACGCCGGCAGGATCTGGTTTTGGAGGAGCTCGACGCACGTCACC
>SLNH01000048.1 GCA_007133195.1 Nannocystineae bacterium
CCCCCGCAAGCCGCGCCAAGAGCTCGAGGAGCGACTCGATCTCCGCCGGGCTCACCTCCCCGTCGGCCCGGGCCACCGCGCAGCACATGGCCACGACGGCCCTTTGTTGATCATCGCTTAGTACCACCCGTCCATCATCGCAGAGCCGGCCGCCGATCCCCAGCCCCGCGTTGCGTTTCGACCGGGGGCTCGGCCTCCGCGGTGCGCCGCTCGGCGGCCACGAACGGGTTGGATCGACCGTGGCCCCGTCCGTCGCGGATGTGCCGTTTGTATGGGGCGCGCGCGGCATGGTACCAACCGCGGCGAATCGACTATCGAATCCGTGCCGCCATCGGGCGGCGGCCAGGCGAGCGGAGAGCCACGATGCCGATCGACCTCGAGCGCGTGCGCGCCGACACCCCCGGCTGCGCCGATATCATTCACCTCAACAACGCCGGCGCCGCTCTCCCGCCGCGACCCGTCACGCGGGCCGTGATCGACCACCTCGAGCGGGAGGCGGCGATCGGCGGATACGAGGCGGCGGCCGAGGCGGCTGACGCGGTGGAACGAACTTATGAGTCGATCGCGCGCATGCTGAGCTGCGCGCCGGAGGAGATCGCCGTGGTGGACAGCGCCACGCGCGCTTGGGATATGGCGTTTTACGCGTTTGACTTTCGCCGTGGCGACCGGATCCTCACCGGCGTCGCCGAGTACGCGTCCAACTACCTGGCCTTCTTGCAAGTGGCGCGCAAGACCGGCGCGGTAATCGAAACGATTCCGGACGACGCGTTCGGCCAGCTCGACCTCGGCGCGCTGGAGGAGGCACTGAGCTCTGACCGGGGACCGGTGCGGCTCATCGCGGTGACCCACGTCCCCACGAACGGCGGGCTCGTAAACCCCGCCGCAGGCATAGGCCGGCTCGCCCGCGAACACGACGTGCCGTTTTTGCTCGACGCGTGCCAGTCAGCCGGGCAAATGCCGCTCGATGTGCAAACCCTGGGCTGCACGATGCTGAGCGCCACGGGCCGCAAGTTTCTGCGCGGCCCGCGCGGGACCGGCTTTTTGTACATCGACCGCGCGTGGGCGCGCCGGCTCGAGCCGCCGCTCATCGATATGCGCGCCGCCACCTGGACCGCGCTGGATCGCTTCGAGCTTCGGGACGACGCGCGGAGGTTCGAAAGCTGGGAGAAAAACGTGGCGGCGCACATCGGGCTCGGCGTGGCCGCAGACTACGCCCAGGAGGTCGGCCTGGACGCGATACGCGGCCGGGTCGGCTATCTCGCGACCCGGACGCGCACGCGGCTCGAGGCGAGCCCCCGCCTCTTGGTGCTCGACAAAGGCCTCGCCAAGTGCGGCATCGTCACGTTCGTCCACATCGGCGAGGAGCCCGCCGAAACCCGGCGCAGGCTGTCCGCGGCCGGCATCAACGTGTCGGTGAGCCCGCGCGCCTCCACGCGCCTGGACATGGAGGAGCGCGACCTCGACGATGTGGTGCGCGCGTCGGTCCACTACTACAACACCGAAAGCGAGATCGAACGGCTCGCCCAGGTCGCCGAGGACCGCGGCGCCTGAAGGCGGCGGCTCGGTGGAAAAAAAAAACCGCTAAATCCATGCCTTGGACGCGAGCAAGGCCGGTGTGTCGGGTTGACTGCGCGCCGGACTCGCCGGCGCCGGGCGTCGCGAGCAGTGAGCGGATGCAGCTTTTCCCTTGACGCCGAGGGCTGGAATGAATATTCATTCCCATGTGGCGACGCAAACCGCACAACCCGCCCGCGAAGACAAGCGGCAGGCAATCCTCGACGCCGCGCTGGAGCTGTTCGTCGAGCGCGGCTATCACGGAACGGCGGTACCCGAAGTCGCCGTCCGCGCCCGGGTAGGCGCAGGCACGATCTACCGCTATTTCGCGAGCAAGGAGGCGCTCGTAAACCAGCTGTACCGCGAGCGCAAACAGGAGCTCGGAACCCGGCTCCTCGAGGGATTCCCGGCCCGCGCACCGGCCCGGGACCAGTTCGGCGAGCTGTGGCGCCGCATGATGGCGTTTGCCCGCGAAAATCCGCGCGCGTGGGCGTTTTTGGAGCTCCATCACCACGCCGATTACCTCGACGAACAAAGCCGCGCGATCGAGCGCCAGATCGACCAGGGCGCCGAAGCGCTGTTGCGGAGCGTCCAGGCGCGCGGCGAGGTCAAAAACCTTGAGCCGTCGCTCCTCGTCGGCATCGTCCTCGGCGCCTTCGTGGGCGTCGTCCGAGCCGCCTGGGAAGGGCGCATCCCCCTGTCCGACGACCAGGTGGCGGCGGCGGAAGCCTGCTGCTGGGAGGCCATCCGCGCGTAACCTCCCGGCGAAACATCGTGCCGTTCGTCTCGTCACAGATGGAATGAACGTTCATTCCTTAACCTCATCACTTCACAGCCCAGTTACCAAGTCGCCTGAAAGGAGCCACGTATGCCCCGCCCCCAGAACATCCTCATCACTGGCGCCACCTCCGGTATCGGCCGCGCCGCCGCGCTCGACCTAGCCGCCGCCGGCCACCGCGTGTTCGCCGCCGGTCGCAATCAGCGCGCGCTCGACGAACTGAGCGCCACCGCCAATGTGAGCGCCCACCGCCTCGACGTGACCGACGAGAGCTCGATTTCTGCCCTCCGCGACGAGGTGTTCGAGCAGACCGACGGCTACGGCGTGGACGTCCTCGTCAACAACGCCGGCTACGGGCTGGCGGCGCCGATGACGGAGGTCGATCAGGACGATCTGCGTCACCAGTTCGAAACCAACGTGTTCGGGCTCGTCGCGGTTACCCGCGCCTTCGTCCCCGCGATGCAAGCGCGCCGCACCGGCACCGTCATCAACGTGAGCAGCACCGGCGGCAGGATCTCGTTTCCGTTTTTCGGCCCCTACACGGGCACCAAGTTCGCCGTCGAGGCCATGTCCGATGCGCTGCGCGTGGAGCTCCGGGGCTTCGGCGTCCGCGTGTCCGTCATCGAACCCGGCCCGATCCACACGGGCTTCGCCGACACCACCATGGCCGGCGTCAACCGCTATCGCGATCCGAGCTCTCCGTACGCCTCCGCCTACGCGAACGCCGATGCGGCCCGCGCTCGGGCGGACCGGATGGCCGGCAGCGTGGACGATGTCACCCGCGTTATCGCCCGCATCATCCGATCGAAAAGGCCCGCCCCCCGCTACGTGGTCCCGTTTAGCTCGAGGCTCATGCTGCTGGCGAGCCGGTTCGTCCCGACTCGGCTTCTCGACGCCCTCCTCGCGCGCTTCCTCGGCCTCACGCCGAAACAGCTCCCGAGCGCCTCACCGAGCGCCTCGGGCAGCGCCGAGCCGTCGCCGAGTAGCTCTTACGGCGAAGCGCAGGCGAGCTGATCACGCCCCTCCCTGTGGTATCCACGAGCCGCGGATGTTTTGCGAGCTCCACCCCCGGGCTCGAACTCGTGGAGCTCGACTACGAGTTCAAGCCGGCGTGATGCTCGCCACGGCAAAGTAGGAGCCGGGCGCGGCACCGCGCCGCCGCTGTCCCTACGCATACCGCGCCCATCGGGGCCGGCTCCGAGCGAGGGCGCCGCGCGAACCTCGGTGCCAGGGGCGGGCGGCCTCATCGAGGCGTTTAGCCTCGGATGGCGATGTCGAACTCAGCGGCGCGGAGCCTGTCTACGAGCGGCGTACCGAGCGCTGTCGCCGGCGTAAGCACGCCGCCGCGTCCGGATCCGCCTGGAAGTTCGGCGCGCGGCGTGAGAGCGAGGAGGAGCGCCGACTCGCAAAGGGTGGCGGTGGTGACGCGGTTGCCGGGATCGCCCCGGCGGCTCAGGGTCGAGACCACCTTGCGGCCCGTCTCCGACGTCGCGATGAACCGCGCGCGAAAAAATCCGGCGTCCATCTTCCGCTCCGACGGCCCCTGCCCGGGTTTCGGCCCGAGCTTTCGGAGCGCGGCCCGGCCCCGCGGGCTCGCCAACAACTTCAAGAACGCCGCGGTGCCCGCCGCCATCGCCCACGCCTTGGTTCGGCTCGACCTATCGAACGCCTCGTCGTAGCGAAATCCCTCCCCGTACGATTCGCCGTCGGCGGCGGCGAGCGCGGCGCTGCGGCGAACGACGCGGGTGTTGATGGGCGCCATGATGAACGGCGTGAGCCACGCGCCGTGGTCCGGATCCCATTCCACGCTGCGGCGATCGGGCGCGCTTTGCTGGTCGCCCTGGCTGCCCTCGGGATTCAGCAGAAACGGATCCTTGACGAGCGCGCGAAGCTCGCCCCGTTCGGCTCCGGCCACGATCGTAGCCATGGTTCCGCCGTTTAGCCCACCCCGGCCGTTGAACGAGCCGCTAACGCTTCGCGTGCCCTCGCCGTGCTCGCGGCGTAGGTGATCCACGGCGAGGAGCGTCCCGATGTCCGAGGGGACGGAGTCGAAACCGCAAAACGCCACGATGCGGACACCGGCTGCCGCGGCGCGGTCGTGGTGGGCGATGATCATGTCCCGCACCCACGACGGCTCACCAGTGATGTCGACGTAGTCCACGCCCTGGCCTACGCACGCCTCCACCACCGGGGTGCCGTGGCGCGAAAACGGCCCGGCCGTCGTCGCCACGACGCGACTGCGCCGCACCATCTCGCGCACCGATTCGGGTCTGCTGCTATCCGCCTCGATGATCGCCGCAGCCCCAGTTTCGGCTGCGAGCGCTTCCAGGCGCTCCGGCGCGCGCCCCGCGATCGCAAACCGAACGCCCGACGCGGCGTTTCCGAGGTAGCGCGCGCCCTGCCGCCCCGTAAAGCCCGTAGCTCCGTACAACGTAATATCGAACTCAGCCACGAGCCGGTCTTACCACGGAGCCCCCTCCTTGTTGGTCCGATGAAACAGGCAGTAGACGAATGATTGCGCACGCTAGCCGGGGTTTCGCGGTGATCGCGCTCGGTCGCACGAGCTCCGGGAGCTCGGCGAATCCGCCGCATTCGCTGCGCGACGATCGCGTCGCCCGCAATATTTTCACCCTCGCCGCGTGATTCGTGCGCGGCACGCGATCGGGAGGATCGCTGCAGCGGCCCAGCCAGCACAGCGCTCGCGCCTGTGCGCCGACTATCGGTTCGCGAGCCCGCGCACGATACCCATGGGATTCGCGCGGTTAGGCGACGCCGCGGCGGTGCGATCCGAGCGGATCACGAGGGGAGTTCAGGGAATTACATTGCGCTGCAGTTACGGCCGGCATGGCACGACATATGCTCTTTCGCCGCGCCAAAGGAGACTCTCGTGGCACGAAAATGGTTTTCTCTCACAGTCGTCGCGCTGAGCGCGCTGCTCGTCGCCTCGAGCTGCACAGTGCAGGGACAGGTGCACGCCAGCTACCGCGGCGCGCAGGTGATCGAGCTCGTAGAGCTCCGCCCGGGCCTGTGGGTCGCAGTGGACTACCCGCGGCCGGTGTTTTTCTCCAACGGGTACTACTGGATGTACCGGAACGGCCAGTGGCTGCGCTCGTACACCTACTACTCGGGCGACTGGGTGATCGTCCACTACCGCTACGTTCCCCCGACGCTGCGTTATCTCGATCGCCCGCCCCGCTACTACGTCCGCTACCAGCCGCGCCCCGAGCGCCCGCGCTATGTGGCGCCGCGCGTCCGCGATCACCGAACGGAGGAAGCGCGAGCGCCGCAGCCCCGCGTGCGCGATCACCGCGGCACCGATCGGGATGAGCGGCCCCGCGTGCGCGACCATCGAGGTGGCGAGCCGAGCGACCGGGCGCGCGAGAGGCCCAGCGGCGAGCGCGACGAGCCGCGCGTGCGCGACCACCGAGAGCGAGGCGACGATCGGGACACGAGGAGCCGCCAGCGCGGGCGAGAGGGCGACGACGAGCCGCGCGTGCGCGACCACCGAGGGCGAGACGACGATCGGAACACGAGGAGCCGCCAGCGCGGGCGGGATCGCGACTGAGATTCGTATAAGGCTCAGTAGCCGAAGTTTTGGACCCAGTACCCCTGGTAGTGGCCGACGCCGAGCGTCCGCAGGTCGGGGTCGAGGAGGTTTCGGCGATGGCCCTCGCTGCCCAGCCACTGCTCCACCACCCGTTCGGCCCGTTCCGTTCGATTGAAGGCGATGTTCTCGGCCATTCCGCCCGAGATGCCGAAGGCTCGCGCCCTCTGCTGCGCGCTCATCACATGTTCGAGGTCGCCGTCGACGCCCGGGGCGTAGGTGTCGTGCGAAAAATAGCCATGGCTGGCCATATCGGCAGCGTGATGCCGGGCCGCCTGCCCGAGCTCTCGGCTCCACGAAACGGGCTCTAGGTCATGCTGGCGACGGACCTCGTTCGTGATCTCGAAAATCTCCCGCTCGAGGTGGGCGAGGTCGCCGCCGATATGCTCGATGTCCGCGCCCCTCCGTGTGGCCTCGGCCTCCTCGGGAACGCGCGTATGTCGATCACGTGCGTCGCTCTCGGCCGCCGGAGCCCCTCCGCTGCGCTCTCGTTGTGACGTGCGCGCGTCGCCGCCCCGGCGGAGCTCGCGGCGCTCCCCGAACCACGCGCGAGCCCGCTCGTGACCACGCTCATCGCGCCGAACATCTCGCCGGCTGCGCACCGCTGGCTGGGTTCGGTCGCGTTCGTATCCCGGCCGATGCGCATCCTCGTCTTCGGCGTGACTCGATTGCCCAGGCGCGTTGGCACGATGCTCACCAAGACGGCCGAGTCCGCGTTCGGGGCGAGGATCCCGATCCTGCCGAACGACGCAGGTCGCGCTCGCCTCGTCTTGCGCCCGGGGCGCGGGCCGGTCCCACTCGCTCTTTCGATCCGCATCGGCGGCGACGGCGAGGGGGATCAGCATCACCGCCGCGCCGGCGGCGAGCGATACGAACGTTCGCCCCGGCGACGTGCGTCCGAACCCTCGCTGTTTGAACGGGGATGTTTTTGGCTTCGCTGCGCACTGTCCCATGGCTGTTGAGACGCGAATACCGTCAGGGGATTCAACCGGGCCGGGGATGAGTTGCGGCCCGAGGGAGTCGTATCGCATGCTGTGCGCGCTCGATTTGTAGTCAAAGGTGTGTTTGTCAATGTCGAACCTCCACGTTGCCGGTGAATCCCTGCACGTCCTCGACTCGGGCGGAGGCGAGGCGGCCGTCGTATTCGTTCACGGAAACTCGCTGTCCGCGGTCTCGTGGGAACATCAGCTCGAGGCGCCGGAGCTTTCGCGGTGGCGGCGCATCGCGCTCGATCTGCCCGGCCATGGACAATCTGCGCCCTCGCCCGAGCCGGAGACTCGCTACGCCCTGCCCGGATACGGTGTGACGCTGAAATCGCTCGTCGAGCTTTTCGGCCTGTCCCGCGTCGTGATCGTCGGGCACAGCATGGGCGGGCACATCGCGATGGAGGTCGCGCGCGAGCTGCCCCAGCTCGCCGGACTCTGTGTTCTTGGCGCGCCGCCCCTGCGAAGCCCCGCCGACATCGCGCGCGGCTTCGTCGATACGCCGCTCATCCGGTTTATCGGCGCCGGCGAGCTCAGCGAGGCCGAGGCCGCCGAGTGGGCGCGGGGGATGTTCGGGCCGAATGTCGAGCCGCCCGCCTGGGCCGCCGAGTCGATCCTCAGGGTCGATCCCAAGGCGCGGCCAAGTTTGGGCGAGAGCCTCGCCCAAGCGCGCATGGCCGACGAGGTGGCGGCGCTCGAGGCCATGTCACCCCCGGCCGGGCTCGTTCACGGTGAGCTCGACGACATGGTGAGTCTCGACTACGTACGCGGACTGGATGCGCCGATGTGGCGCGGCGGTGTGCACGTCGTGGACGGAGCGGGGCACATGCCACAGTGGGAGCGACCCGCGGTCTTCAACGCGCTCTTAAGGGATTACCTCGAGGAGATCGGCTGGTGATCGCGATGCGGGCGACGCTGACTGCGCTCCAAGCGCGCAGCTCGTCCCCGCCGCCGCTGGCGGTAGCCGGTTTTCGCTACCGAGTTCCGCGGGCGTCTTTGCCGGCTTGTCGGACGGCCTGAGCGAGCTCCGCTTTCGTCATTCGGCTTCGCCCGTGGATGCCGAGCGCGCGCGCGCGCCGGTAGAGCGCCGCCTTGGTCGTGGCGTCGTCTTCGCTTCCGAGCTCCCGCATCGCCTGCCGAACCGGAGCCGGCCAAGGCACATGGGTGCGCCCGCGTGCCTCGGCGCGGGCCTTCGTCCGCTCAGCCTCGCGCCGCTCGCTCTCGCTCAAGCGATGCCAGACTTGGCGCGGGAGATAGCGGCGCGTCCCGGCCGGCGTGCGCGCCCGCGGCGCACCGCTGCGTGTCGACCACTCCTGGGCTGTCCAGCGCTCGAGCGAGCGAGCCGCACGATCCTTGCCCCCGCGGTAACCGCCGCCCCGACGCTCATACTCCTGAACCAAAAACTGGCTTTTCCGCGCGCTCCACTGTCCCGGGCGCCCGCCCTTATCCGACGCTTTGATCTCCGCCTTCAGTCGCTCGCGCAGATCGGGATCCGTGTAGCGGTTTCGACGCCCGTCACGTGCCACATCTCCGGTGATGCATGGCACGTGCCACCAGAGATCGCGCCGCGGTGTATCGACGCAGCGGAAATCCGCAGATTCCCGCAGCGCGCGGTTGTGGGCTGAACCACTTCTACCGGGGGCCGAATGTAGTTAGGCTGCGCTCGTGGTCGGCACCAACGTCGGCAGCTATGAGCTGGTGAGCAGGCTCGGCCAGTCGCACCAGCGACGCCGATTCCAACAACGAGGACGACGAGGAGCCTTTGGCAGCCGCCGCCGAGACGCCCGTTCCAGGTAGTAGGGTCGTGATCGTCATGGCTTTCGCCGTCGTCGCCGGCCTTGCCGCGCCCGCCCGCGCCGATGAAACGGAGGCGGAGAAAGCCTTTGCGGAGGGTCGCGAGCTTTTGGAGCGCGGCACATACGCCGAAGCCTGCGAGGCGTTCGCGCGCAGCCAGCGCCTCGATCCAGCGCTGGGCACGCTCTTGAACCTCGGACTCTGCCACGAGCGGCTCGGACAGCTCGCCACCTCTCACGCGAAGTTCCGCGCGGCCGCCGACCTCGCGGCGCGGGAGGACGACGAAACCCGAAAGCGCGTCGCGCAGGAGCGGGCAAAGGCACTCGAGCCGCGCCTCATAAAGCTCAAAATCGAGCTCGAAGGCACACCTCCACCCGGGCTCGAAGTCGCCGTGGACGATCGCGACGTGACTCGGGAGCTCGGCGAGGCCCATCCGGTCGATCCGGGCCGCTACGAGCTCGAAGTCGCGGCGCCTGGACGCCAGGCGTGGCAGCGAACCATCCGCCTGTTCGGGGAAGGGACGACGGAGATCGTGACGATCCCCGAGCTCGAAGAGAAACCCGATGATGCCGGAACCGAGGCGCGCGAGCCCGAAGGCGAGTCGGCTCGCGACGGGGCCGGCGCGGCGCCGCCCGGCCCCGAACCGCCCGGCCCACCCGAAGCGCCGAGTGGGCGAGGACAGGGCTGGCGCGTGGGCGGGATGACCACGGCGGGGGCCGGCGTGGTCGCTGCCGCGACTGGGCTTGCATTCGGGCTTCACGCGCGATCGACCTGGCGACGGTCGAAGGACTATTGCGACGGAGACCGCGTCTGCAGCAGCCGAGGCAGCGCTCTCGCCGCCCGCGCCGAGCGCTCCGCGGATCTCTCCACGCTCCTCGTAGGCGCGGGGGTCGCAGCCGCCGCGACGGGCGCGCTCCTTTGGCTAACCGCCCCCTCGTCCGATCCCGCGTCGCCCTCCTCGTCGGCTCGAGTCGTGCCCGAGGCTTCCAGGGAGAGCATGGGCGTATCGATCCGCGGACGCTTCTGAGCGACCTCCGCGGCGACAAAGGTACCGAAAGCGATGTGCGTGTCCAAAACCCAACTCATCTGCCTCACCGCGGCGCTCGCCGTCGGTGCGGGGTGCCGTCAGGTCCTGGGCATCGATGAGGTGGTCCGCACGTCCTGGAGCGAGGCGACGCCGGACGCGGAGTCGCCTTCCCCCAGAAACAGCCACGCCCTTTCGTACGACGCCGCGCGCCAGCGCGTCGTCCTGTTCGGCGGTCGGAGCGAGGATGACGACGAGCTCCAAGACACGTGGGAGTGGGACGGCGCGTCGTGGAGCGAGGCGGCGACCAGCGCCGGCGCCCCGCCGGCGCGCCGCGCTCACGCGCTCGCCTATGACGCCGCGCGCGAGCAGGTCGTCCTGTTCGGCGGCCTGGGCGAAGGCGATGACGAGCTCAGCGACACCTGGACGTGGGACGGAGCGGCTTGGACCGACGTCACGCCGGACGAGGGCTCTCCCGCTGCGCGGCAGGGCCACGCGCTCGCCTACGACGCTGTCCGCGAGCGGGTCGTCCTGTTCGGGGGCATTGCAGAGCCTTTGAATTTCTTCGGCGACACGTGGACGTGGGACGGGGAGACATGGGAGGAGGTCACCCCGCCTTCGGGTTCGCCCGAAGCCCGGGAAAGCCACGCGCTCACCTACGACGACTTGCGCGAACGCGTCGTTCTGTTCGGCGGCAGCGATGAGCCCTTGAACCTCTTGAACGATACCTGGGAGTGGGATGGATCGGAGTGGAGCCAGATCGAGCCTGCGGGGCAGTCACCCGAAGCCAGGGGCCTGCACGCGCTCACCTACGACCCGACACGCAGCCGCGTCGTCCTGTTCGGAGGGCTGCCCGACGATTTGCTGTTGCGTCGCCTAGACGATACCTGGGAGTGGGACGGCGCAGCTTGGACCGAAAGCGAACCGGACCTAGCCGCGCCTGCCGCGAGATCCGGACACGCGCTCGCGTACGAGGGGGCCTCTCGGCGGGTGCTGCTGTTTGGCGGCTACGATGGTTCGGACAGGTTCGCCGATACCTGGCTCGAAGGGCCTCCGCTCGGGGAGTGAACCCGAGCGCCGGCGGTAGATCACTCGGTGATGAGCACCGGCTCCTCGCCCTCGGGCACGTGCTTCATCGACACCGAGTTGATGCAGTAGCGCAGTCCCGTCGGCGGCGGTCCGTCCGGGAAGACGTGACCTAGGTGCCCGTCGCAGCGCGCGCAGCGCACCTCCGTCCGCACCATGCCGAACGAGTGATCTTGGTATTCCGCGATCGCCTGATCCGACAGCGGCTCAGTGAACGAAGGCCAACCCGTACCGGACTCGAATTTTTCGCCGGACCGAAACAGGGGATTACCGCACCCCGCGCACGCGTAGATTCCTGGCTCCAGGGTGCCCAGAAAGCAGCCGCTGCCCGGGGGCTCGGTGCCGTGGCCGCGCAGCACGCGGTACTCCTCGGGGGTGAGCCTTCTCCGCCACTCCT
This sequence comes from Nannocystineae bacterium, assembly GCA_007133195.1. Taxonomy (GTDB): domain Bacteria; phylum Myxococcota_A; class Polyangia; order Haliangiales; family Haliangiaceae; genus SLNH01. The sequence continues at coordinate 11,221 of SLNH01000048.1, forward strand.
CGTCGGTAAGCTCCAGCTTGTCAGTCATCGATTCGCTCCTTTGCAAAACCTAGCACGCCGCCGCGTCACCCGGCAGCGCGCGACCCCCACGAGGCGTACCCTCGGCGTCCAACCGCGCGGGCTCACCCCACCGAATCGTGACGCCTAAAAAGCCCGGCGGGTAAGGAACTCGCCTTGTGAGGTATGGACCCAGATGGTTCCGTCTGGGTGCGCAGCTGCGCCCGTGACGTCGCAGTCGCAGGTCGTGTCGCGGTAGCCCACAGCGAAGCTCTCACCGCCGTCGGTGGACTCGTAAATTCCGATCCCCACGCCACCGGAGCCTTCGTAAACCCCGGCGACGACCACGTGGCTTCCGCTCGCCGCGACCGCTCGAAAATCACCAAAGCCGTCCGGAACGCCGCCTATCTGGTCGAAACTGCCACCGCCCGCGCTGTGGTATAGTTGGCGGTTTGGTCCCGCGGCCCAGATGGCGCCCTCCTCGGTTACGACGATGCTCACGAGCCTGCCGCCTTCGCCATCGTGAGCCTCGTCCGTGAGGTCTTGCGTAACCCAATTTTCGCCAAAGTCCGTAGAGACGGCGACGTTGGCGTCATCGGCCTGTCCCGACAGCGGTCCTCCCACGGCGGCGAGGGTGCCGGCTGCGTAGTCGAGATCCGTGATCCCCGGAAATCCCGTTCCCAGCTCGCGGCGCTCCCACACCTGTCCGCCATCCTCGGTCGTAAACACGTGGTCACTGCTGTCGCTGGCGACGGCCGCCGCGGCTTCACTCGCAGCCGCGAGCCCGCGGAGCGTCCCGCCGCCCGGCTGCTCCTCCGGCTCCGCGAACGGCTCCCCTCCCGAGCTCACCCACATCCTTTCGATTCCGCCCGCGAGCACCCATGCGCTGTCATCGGACCCCGCCGCGACGTCGCGGGGCGAAACCGGAAAGCCGTGGTCGGCCCAGGTATCGCCGCCGTCGTCGCTCCGCCAAAGGAAATCCAGCTCCGCCGCCATCCACCCATAGGATGGTGAAAAGTCCATCGCCCGAGCGACGGCGCCGGAAGGACCGCCCTTCGTTGCCCAGCCGGTGAGGCCGCTGTCGGCATCGACTGCCCCGTCTCCGGAGCCGGCGTCGCCGCCGCCTCCTGATGCGCCGGCATCAGAGCCAGGCTGTGTTCCTTGCGAGTAACACACGCCCTCGATGCATTCCTGGCCGTCTGGGCAGCCGCGATCCGCGCACGCGAGCCCCGCCGGCGGCTCTGGCGGATCGAAACAGCCAAGCAGCCCCCACACGACGACCGCCGCCGCGGCTGCGACGGCCCTTGTGTACACGGCGGCGCTCACGGCGCGGAAGTATAGGGCTCCTTCGGAGAAGCCGAAATACCGAAAGCCTCCAAGGCCGCCTCGAGGCGCCGCCGGCGCGAGGCGAAGCACACGAATCCCGCTACTTCCGCCGCGCCCTCACAACCGCGGCGACGCCGCGAAACCGGTGGGCACGGAGCTATGCGCCTCGCCCGAACCACCGCGGGATGATCGCGACATAAATGACCATCCCGCACAGCTCGATGAGCGATTGCAGTACCACCACCGCGACCGCCACCTCGGCCAGCCCGGGCCACGCGAGGATGAGCGGCAACATGACGAATGAGTTTCGCGAGCCCAGACTGAACACCAGCGTGCGTGAAGCTCTCGCCTCCAGTCGTGCGAGCCGCGCGGCGGCCGCGGCGATGAAGGGAACGGCGACGAGGTAGGCCACGAAGAGCAAAGCCACGCGGGCGAGCTCGCCCGTGGATCCAGCGAGCCCGTGCGCCTCGGAGGCCGCGACGACAAACAGCACCAGCGCGAGGAGCGGTATCGGCAGGACATCGGTCTTCGATACCGCGCGCTCGAGCCTCGCGCGTGAACTGGCGACGGCGCGGATACCCAGCGCCAAAACGAGCGGCAGGACGATAATGCCGAGGAGCGCGCGGACAAACGGCTCCGCTCGTAAGCCGTCCGAGATCTCCGGCCCCACCATCACGACGAGAAAAATGGGCAAAAGCAGCATCTGCGCGACCAGCACGACCGGCGTCGCCGCGGTCGACAGGTGTGCGTCGCCCTTGCCGAGGTGCGAAAACGTGTTGAACCAGTCGATACACGGCGCGAGCAGAACGAGCAGAAACGCGAGCCGAATCGAGGGATCGTCGGGAAGGAGCCAGGACAGGCCCCACACGACGACGGGCACCGCGGCGAAGTTGGCCGCTAGCACCGCGGCGAAGAACCTGCGGTGAGCGAGCGCGCGCCGTACTCCCCCCACCGAGATCTGCAAAAACGTGGCAAACAGGAGCGCCGCGAGGAGCGGCCAGACGAACGGACCGAGCGCATCGCCAAGCGCGGGCTGGTAGAGGCCGAGAAACAGGCCGGCGGCGACGGCGGCGGCGTACACCACCACCTGCCAGCGTTCGAGGCGCGCCCTCCCCGCGGACCATTGTGGTTCGGCGGGCGGGCGCTGCCAGTTAAAGCCCATCCGTGTCCTCGCTTCTCCGCTCGATCGTTGCTTTTGGCTAGGACGTCGGATCGTCGCGGCGGATCGCCTTTTTGCGGGCGTGCCGCTTCTTCGACTCGAGACGCCGCCTCTGCGAGCCTCGCGTGGGGCGGGTCGGCTTGCGCGGCTTTTGCGCTCGCGCCAGATCGGCGAGCGCAGCTCGGAGCCTGGCGAGGGCGGTGGCCCGATTTTGCGCCTGGCTGCGCCGCTCGGTCGCCGTTACGGAGACGCCGCTCGGGGGATGAACGAGCCGCACGCCGGTCTCTCGGCGATTGCGGTGTTGTCCGCCCGGACCGCTTGCCGCGAAAAACGTCTCCTCGCATTCGGCGAGGAGGTCGCCGTCGTCGAGGAGTTTCGCCCGCCTCGCTGCCTGCCGTGTGGGAACATCGACCGCCATCCGCTCGCCCATGGTGCGTCGCCGCGAAAGCGCCTGCAAGCCCGCTCAAGCCTCTCGCGGCGCAACGGGACACGACGAGGCATCGAAGCGGCGGTATCGCGCCCCCTCGACTCTTCACCTCACGACGGGCTCGGCGCGGCGCCTTGTGGCGCGGGCGGGATGCGGCCACGTTGGCTCATGGCAGCCGCGGCGGCTCGGCGGTGGCGCGGCCGATCGCGCAGCTCGCGCTCCGTGCCCACATAAGGCACCCGCGTTCCCATCACGTGATCGAACCATGGGTGCGTCACGCACCAGTTCGCATCTTGCTTCGGCCCCATGTGATGATCGTAGTGCCACGGCAGATGCCGGCGCGCCCATTCCGGATCCTGGTGGGCGCGTTTGTGCTTGCGGTAGTAGTTGGCCGCGCTGTAGATGACGGTGCCCGCGAAAAACGGCGCCACCGGCAAAAGCGGTACCGCCGCCAATCCGACCGCGGTGAGGCCGAGCGCCTCCTTGCCCTGACCGTGCCACCCCCATACCGAGCGATCGTAGCTCGGATCGAAATGGCCGTGGCGACGGACGTTGCGGTGGTGATCGTGCCAGTGAAAGGACCACTCGCTCTGCTTGTTCTTGCCGAGCCCGTGTAGCACGTGCTTATGAATGATCCATTCGCCGGCGTTCGCGAACGCGAGGCCCAAGGGAATGCCTATCATCGCGCGCTCCTCCCGTAACGGACAGCTTGAATAACGTGACCGCTTAGTCACCATTCTACCCCCCGCCCGATATGTCAAGTCGAAAACCGCCACCGCCCCGCGTGGAGCCCCCAAACGTCCCTCGGGAGCGTCCGGGCCCCGCCGGAGGCCGCCGCGATGCGAACCGCCGCAGACGCCTCGCCGAGCTGTGCGCCGCCGCCGAGGAGCTGTTTTTGGCCGAAGGCATCGCCGCGGTGACCGTCGATCAAATCGTGGCCCGCGCCGGCGTGGCCAAGGGCAGCTTTTACCGCTACGTACGCGACACCGAAGAGCTCGTGGCCACGATGATCCAGCCGCTCGCAGACGCCATGCGCGCCGCGATCACATGCGCACACGCGGCGCTCGAAAGCGCCGACGCCGCCGCCACGCTCACCGCGATCTACCGAGACCTCGCCGCGCAGCTCGCCGACGCCGCGCTGGCGCACCCGGGTTTGACGACCATTTATCTCCAGGAGGCGCGCGCGCCGCGTGTGGGTCCGCGCCGTCCGATCTGCGCGCTATCCGACGAGGTCGAGCGCGCCGCGGTCACGCTCACCCGCGCCGCCCGGGACCACGGGCTCCTTCGCACCGACTACGACCTTCGCGTGAGCGCGCTCGCCGCGATCGGCGCGGCAGATCGCATCCTCTTCGCCCATCTGTCGGACGAGTTTTCCGGCGATCCGCGCGATACCGTCACCGATCTCGTGAGCGTCATCCTCGACGGCGTCCGCAGCCGCTAACCAGCCGACACCGAATCGCAACACGACGAAATCCCTGCGAGACCACGACTCTCACCTCGTCGGGCGAGCGTTTTCCCGCGGGGCGAGCGCACCGCGCCTGTGAACCGATGGCGGCGCACCGCGACCGTCGTTGACCTTTTGGGAAAGGGCTATAAACTGGCTGATTGTGCGCCGCCTTGCGGTGCGAAAGGAGTGCCTCCATGCACGCGTTCGAAGCCCCGAACTCCGAGCTGCCCGAAATTCACGTCACCGAGCAGGACCTTCGTCGGCTCCGGGCGGTCGTCGATCAGTACGCGCACGGGGAGCTCGCCGAGAGCGCCGACGCGCTCGACTTCGAGCTCGAACGCGCCCGCATCGTGGCGCAACGAGAGGTCCCCAGCGACGTCGTCACCATGCGCTCGCGAGCGGTCTTCGAGAACCTCCAAACGGGGCGCCGGCGGGAGCTCGAGCTCGTGTACCCGAATGAGGCCGATCCGTCGGCCGGCAAGGTCTCCATCCTCGCTCCAGCCGGGGTGGCGCTTCTCGGGCTGCGCGTCGGCAGCACCATCTCCTGGCCGATGGGCGGCGGCCGCTCGGCCAGACTCAAGCTCATCGAAGTCTTGTACCAGCCGGAGCTCGCCGGCGAGCTGGATCGGTAGGTAGGTCGTTCGCCCGCGCGGCGAGCCGGCGAGCGCCCAGCCGAAAATCGGGCTGGACGCGCGACTCGCCGGAGCTCTAGGGCGAGCCGCCCAGCTCGCCCGACGCGGCGTCGGCGGCGCGCTCTGCGCCGATCAGCGCGAGCCTGCGGTTTGGCGTTCGCTCGAGCGAAGCCTGAAACGCGGCGTGCGCCTCCTCGGCGCGGCCCTCGAGGAGGAGGAGCTCGCCGTAAAGCTCGCGCACGGGGAGCACCTCACCCGGCGTGATCGGATGCTTGTCCATCGATTCCTCGAGATCGGCTGCTTCCTCCATGAGCGCCACCGCCTCGTCTGCGCGCCCGCGCTCGTAGAGCACCCAGGCCCCGACGGCGTCCGCGAGCGCCTCGGTCATATACGCCCAGTAAAGATCGCCCTCGGCGCGAAGCGCCGCCACGCGCGCCTCGATGTTTTCCCGCTCGGCGTCGGCCTGCTCGAGATCACCCGTGCGGGCGGCGCCGAGACCGCGCGCGTAGTGAAACAGCGCTTCGGCCGCGGGAAACGCCTCCCAATCCAGCGCCTCGGGGATCCCGGGCTCTAGCCCCGCGGCCTCCTCCCACAGGCGCTGCTCGAGCACGTAGCGCGCCTGAGGCGCGGCGAGGCCGTAGGCGGACGCGAAGTCGGGTTGCGCGGCATCGATGTCCCACACCGCCTCGAGCGTCTCGCGCGCGGCTTCGCTCTCCCCGAGTTGGAGGTAGGCGTACATCATGTAATCCAGCGCGTGCGGATAGTGGATCGAGACCCTGCCGTTCACCGGGTGATGGAGCGCCGCCTCGGCGGCGCGCTCGTTTAGCTCCGCGGTCTCCTCCCACTCGCCGAGCCGCACCAAAATATGGCTCGGCATGTGAAGCGCGTGCGTGGTCTCCGGCGCGAGCTCGTCGTAGGCCCGGGCTACCGCCTCCGCCCGGTGCGCGAGCTCGGGGCTGTCGTAGGCGTGGATCAGATAGTGGTAGAGCCCCGGGTGCTCGGGGTGATCCTCGAAATAGCGCTCGAGCAGGGCTCCGGCCCGCCGCTCGCGCGCGTAATCGTGCTCCTCTTCGGGCGAAAACTGTGTCATCGCATAAGCGACTTCCGACAGCGCATAAAGCGCGGCAGCGTCCACGTCCTCCGGGTAGCGCTCGTGGAGCTCTCGCTGCGCCGCCTTCCAAGCCTCGATCCGGCGCTCGTGATCGGTGGGCCGATCGGGGGCGGGCGGCTCGGGATCCGTGAAAAACGCCCGCGCGGCGGCGATGTAGCCGCGTTCCCGCGCGGTGGGCGCGCCGATGCGCTGCGCGGCGTCGATGGCGGCCTTGCCCCGCGCCATGTCCTCGTCTCGGGTCGGGTGCCAAAGCGGCTGAAAGCTCGCCATCGCGATGCCCCAGTGGGCCATCGCGCACTCGCTGTCCGCCTCGGCCGCGGCTTGAAACTGCGGCAAGGCGTGCTCGTACATCATGTGGTGAAGCTGGGCGAGTCCGGTTTCGAACGCCTCCCGCGCCTCATCGTCACAGGAGATCGGAAACTCCACCTCGCCGAGCTCAGCCTGCTGGTGCTCGTGCTCGGCCTCCGTGGCCAACTCGGCCCCCGTCCCGGCCCCGCCGCGCGCGCACGCCGAGAGCAAGAGCACGCTGAAAACGCCCACGCTCGCCCATCTGTACAACATGGTGTGTCTCCTCGGCACCGAACTGGTCGTGCTCAGTTGATGCCGGAGCGGGGACACACGTCGCGGAAATCAGCCGATTTTCTGGCGCGGCGCGGGCACGATTTGGCCGAGGCGCTTACGGCGGAGCGCCGAGACTCGTTTGCCGGGCGGACGTTTAGCGAGCCGCTTCCATGGCGAGCGCCGCCAACATGAGCACCCGGCGCATGGGATCGCTCTCCACGTTCGCCGCGAGGTATTCGAGCACGGCGGGCTGCTTGTCCTTGAGCGAGGCCTCGCGGTCGTCGGTCGCCACCCGGTCGAGCTCCTCGAAGCTTATCTCCGGGAGATCCTTTTCCTGGGCCCGCGCAAAGCACACGCCGACCACGGCGGCGTGAAAGATCGCGTGCACGACCCCCTCGGGCCCGCCGAGTTCGTCGGCGTGGGCGCTGATGTACTGCGCGACCGCAGATTGCTCCTGGACGAAGCCGCCCACGAGGACCGAGGTATAGTTCGGATCTGACATCTTTTCCGAGACGTCCTTGACCACGTCGGCGATGGTGGATTCGGCGACTTGCACGGCGGTTGCCTCCTGGCTCCTTGGCTTCGCCCTCTCCTGCTAGCCTATGCGAGGGTCTAAAACCAGGCTACCCGCTCCGTGCCCAAGAGCTCTACCCCCAGACGGATGGCCGCCTCGATCGCGGCCTCGCTCGCGCTTCACGCCCTCGCCGTCGCGCTCGCGTCGCTGCTTTCGCTCCCGAACGGCGAACGCGCGGCCTCCGAGGCGATGCCCGACGAGGACGACGACGGCGGGCGCGAGGAGCTCGTGCACGTGGACATCGATATCGAGGAGCCGCCCGAGGCCCCCGAGGCGCACGCCCCGGAGGCTCCCGAGGACCCGGCGACGGTCGAGCCATCTCCGCCTGACGAGCCCAGCGCGGAGCTGGTCGCCGAACCACCGCCGCCCGACGCGGGGGCATATGAAGCGCGCTCAGACGCGGCGCTCGCCGATCCGCCGCCCGATGCCGGTGTCGCTATCGATGCCTCCGACGCCGGGGCGCCTGGCGAGGACGCGCAGCCGCCCGACGCCGGCGCGCCACGTCGCGATGCGGGCCCAACGGACCCGGTCTACGCCGCGGAGACGAAGGACGCGGGCCCGGCCGCCGACGACGCGACGCCGCCCGCGGACGCCGGGGCCGCAGAGCTTGCCGCCGCGAGCGCCGCGGTCGCCGCCGCCGAGGGTGACGGTGACGGTGAACCGCCGCCTCCGGGCGCGGCGGCCGACCTCGCCCGCTACGCCCCAGAAGACGATGTGCTCACGCTCCTCCTCCGGCTCGACCGCCTGCGCGGCACGCCCTGGGAGGACCGCGTGCGCGCCATCCTCGAGCCCATGCCCGACTATCGGGCGATCATCGGCGGGCGCGACATCGCCCTCACTGACCACCTAGACCTCCTCCTCATCTCGTCGCACCGGCCCGAGTCGGTCACGGCGACCACCCTCGCCGCCAAAAGCCGCGACCCGGCGGAGGCGCTGCGTGAGCTGCTGAACCACGAGGGCGCCCCGGTGTCGTGGCGCGAGCGGCCGGGCGGCACCTTGGGGGAGCGGCGCGCGGGGGCGAATCACCATCCGGCCGACCCGCGCGTCTACGTGCTGCCGAGCGAGCTCGAAAATTGGCTGGTTCTCGCCCACCCAGACGATGTGGACACGCTCGTCACCCCTTCGGGCGACGATCCCGAGCTCCCCGGATGGCTCGCCGCGAGCCCCGAGCTCGCCGCCGAGGCCGGTGCGGGGAGCGAGCCCGAAGACGGCCCCATGGCGGTGGTGTCCGCGAGCGGGTTTTCGCGAACGCTGCGCGTCCCCGGCGTGGGCGGGATCCCCGCGCCGCACCACCTCGCCGCGGCCATCGAGATCGATCCGCAGGGATTTCGGCTGCGCGGCACGCTCACGTTCGAGGACGAAGAACGGGCCCGCGAGTTCGAAGAGATCGCCACCCGCGAGCTAGATGACTTTCTGGCCGCGCCCTACGGACGGGCCATCCTGCGCCAGATGAACGCCTACAACGCCGCGCGCGGCCTGTCCCTGAGCCGCGTGGGTAGGCGAATCGGCTACGCCACGTCGGTGAGCGTCGCAGACGGCAGGGCCGCGCTCGACTTCGCGGCCGCGTGGACGGCCCGCTACTTCCGCGTTCCGAACGATGCTCCCGATGACGGCGACGGGAATCCCGGCAGCGGGCGCCCATAACCTGCCTCGGGCACGAAGCGCGCTCCATCGCGCCCCATCCACACCAAGGCCACGCCAGCGGCCGGCGGACCTCGCGCGAGCTCTTGGACGCTAAAGGGATGGACGACCCGCCCTAGGCCTCGGGGCGCTGCTCGCCGGCGCCAGCCTGCGCCGGCCCTTGCACGCGCAGATCGATATCCACGCCGGACAGCAGGGTGTTGTAGGTCGGAGAGAACTCCGCGAGGCTCTTCAGTGTTTCGCTATCCGCGTCGGACTTGGCTTGGAAGGTCACGCGGATGTTCTGAAAGCCCTTGGGGACGTCGTTTTCGAGGCCGAAGAATCCGCGAAGGTCGATATCGCCCTCGATGTCGCACTCGAGCTCCTCGATCTCGATACCCCGGACGGCTGCGTGCGCCACCATGCTGGTGGTGACGCACGTGGCGAGCGAGTTCAGCAAGTGCTCAACGGGATTTGGCGCCTCGTCTCGCCCAGCGAGCATTGGCGGTTCGTCAGCATCGAGCTGAAACGGTGTTTGATGCGAATTTTCCTGCTTGCCGGCGTAAAAGCTTTCGATGGTCGTCCGGCTGTGGTCGCCGTCGATCCATTGGTTGTGGACGCGGAACTGACATCGGGCGAAGTCAGGATCTTGCTGCATCGCTTTCACGGTTTCCTGGACCACGCTGAGATCGATTCCGTTCGTGCTCATGTGTACAGTCGCCATTGCCTTCTCCTTTGGCTGAACTGCCGAAAACGAAGTTGCAGCCCACGTGCCAGCCGCGGGCGCCTTCGTACGAGGTGGCCGCCACCGACAGGCCGCAGCTTGCGCGGTTGGCGCGCGCGGTGCATCGCCCATGGTGACCGTTTCGGACGCGGAAGCGCGCCGAACGCGGCGGACACGTCAAACGCGGAAACGCGACGACGCGTTGAACGCGTCAACGCGCAGAGAGGAGGGGCCATGTCATCTCAAAATCCAGACCAGTGGGCCGAGGCATTTCGCCGCGCGGTTGATTCGGACACGGAGCTCCGCGCTCACGGCCGCGAATACACCTGTTCATACCTGCTCGACATGGACGAGCATCAGGTCGCGGTCGATATCTACAAGGGCAAAGTCGACGAGGTCGCCTTCGATCCCGGACCGCTCGATCGCCGTTACCAGTTCGCCGTGCGCGCCAGCGCGGAGACCTGGAGGCAATTTTCCGAGCCGACCCCCGCGCCGATGTATCACGGGATCTGGGCCGCGACGTTTCGGCGCGACATGCGCCTCGAGGGCGATGTCTTGGTCATGATGCAGAACCTGCGCTGCTTCACCCGCAACCTCGAGCTCCTGCGGCACGTGGGCGTGCCGGTTTGAGCCCGCCGCACGGAAGGAGAACGACGATCATGGCACATGTTTCACCGGTCACCGGACACTACGTCACCTTCGAGATAGACGGTGACGAGTACAAAGTGTTTTATCTCGAAAACGGCTCAGGGCGGCCGCTCGTCTGCCAGCACACCGCGGGCTGCCACAACCACCAGTGGCGGTATCTCCTGGAGGACCGAGAGATCACCGACCAATACCGCGTCATCGCCTACGATCTCGTCAGGCACGGCAAGACGGATCCTCCGAGCACCCGGGAATGGTGGAAGGAGGAGTATCTGCTCACGGCCGATTTCTACACGCGGTTTATCGTGTCGTTTTGCGACGCGCTCGAGCTGCAGGACCCAATCTTCATGGGATGCTCGTTCGGCGGCAACGAGGCGCTCCAGCTCGCCTACAAGCACCCCGACCGTTTCGCCGGCATCGTGTCGCTCGAGGGGGCCGACTACTCTCCCGGGTTCTTCCTCGACTGGTGGCAACACACCCACGCGAACGCCGCGCAAGTGTGTGCGAGCGGCGTCTGGGACCTCATGGCCCCGCAGTCGCCAGACCGCGATCGCTGGGCCACCTGGTTTTATTACAGTCAAGGCGCCGAGGCGTTCCGGGGTGACCTCTACTTTTACTCCGTGGATCACGACCTCCGCGGCTCGCTCGCGGACATCGATGGCGAGCGCTGCCCGCTCGTTTTGCTCACGGGCGAGTACGACTACCTCACCACGCCCGAGGACAGCCGGCGGACGGCTTCGCAGATCAGGGGCGCCGAGTTCGTGGAGATGGAGGGCATCGGCCACTTCCCGATGAGTGAAAACTACCCGGTGTTTCGGAACTACGTCATCCCCGCGCTCGAGCGGCTCGAGGAGCGCATCGCCGACAGCGCCGCCCGCGCCGCGTCCCACCCGGGCCCCGGGCCCGAAGCGCCCACGTCGGGTCCCACGGCGTAGCGAACCCCGCGCCCGCGCGACGCCGGCTGTCATGTCATGGCGGGGCTCGCCATCCGCGCCATGAACGCGGCCGCGCGTGGCGTCGCGGCGCTTTGCGCCCGCCGCTCTACGCTTCCGCCGCTATAGACGGGCCGCCGGCGGGATTGCGGCGCCGGGCAAAAACGCCGGCCGCCCATCGGCCGACGCCAGCGCGGCCGTGATCACAAACGCGAGCTGCGCGTCTAAGACCATGCCGCGAAAATCCCACTCCGCGGTGAGCCGGTCGGTCGGCCGGTGGTAGTGATCCCGAATCCACGCCGACACGGTCTCTTCGCCCCAGCCGGGCGGCCGGCCGATGAAGTCAGTCCCCGACTCGAACCAGATCGACGGAATTCCAGCCCTCGCGAAGCTCCACTGGTCCGAGCGGTAGTACCAGCCGGTTTCGGGCTCGGGGTCCGGCGCGACCTCGCGGCCCTGCCGCCGCGCCGCGATCGTTACGAGCTCTTCGATCGTGGTCTTGCCCGCTCCGCGGATCACCACGTCGCGCGTCGGTCCCCAAATGTTGCCCATCTCGAAATTGACGTTGGCGACGAGCTCATCGCGCGGCACGGTCGGGTGCCGCGCGAAGTGCGCCGAGCCCAAAAGCCCCTGCTCCTCGGCGCCGACCAGCGCGACCACGACGCTCCGGCGCGGCCGCTCGGGCAACGCGGCGATCGCGCGGGCCACCGCGAGCGCCTGCGCCACGCCCGCGCCGTTATCGCGCGCGCCGGCGTAGATCTCGCCGTGCTCGCCCCGTCCGAGGTGATCGTGATGCGCCGAGAGCACGATCGCCTCATCGCCGATCTCGGGATCGCGCCCCGGCAGGCGCCCGACGACATTCGCGGTGTGGGCTCGCGAGAGCTCGTTTTCGAGCGCGATCGACGTGGTGAGCCCGAGCGGCACCGGGCGAAACTCGTCGCTTCGCGCCGCGGCGACGAGCTCGTCTAGGTCGTGCCCGGCGAGCCGGCACAGCGCCCGCGCCGCGTCCTCGGTCACCCAGCTGCGAAGCTGTGCGCGCGGCTCGTCGCCCGCCGGCAGCTCGAAGCGCGGACCGCTAAACGAGCGCTGCACGACCTGCCACGGATACCCGGCGGACGCGGTCGTGTGAATCAAAATCGCCCCTGCAGCCCCCTCGCGCGCCGCGCTCTCGAACTTGTACGTCCACCGGCCGTAAAACTGGCGGGCCTTGCCGCCGAACCGGCCGGGATCCCAATCGGGATCGCCGTTCAGCATGACGAGGACCTTGCCGCGCACATCGGCGCCCTCGAAGTCGTTCCAACCCTCCTCGGGCGCGCGGATGCCGTAGCCGACGAACACGAGCTCCGCGTCCTCGACGATCGCCGTGGGCGCTTGAACCCCGCTCGCCGCGATGAACTCATCAAAATGGCCTAGCCGGCGCTCGTCACCGCCAGGCGACCGAAACGCCCATGACCGCGGCGGAGACGCGCGCACGCCGACCATCGAAAATGGCTGCTCGTAGCCCACCTCCCCAGCCGGTTCGAACCCCATATCGGCAAGGGCGCGCGCCAGATAGCTCCGCGCCGCGGCGTCGCCCGGGGTACCGGGACGGCGTCCCTCGTAGCCATCGGATTCGAGCTCGGCGACCACGTCGTACAGCGCACGCTCGTCGATCCGAGCGGTCGCATCGTCTAGGCCAGCGGGTAAGCCGAGATCGGCGGCCTCGGTATCGCCCGTGTCGCGTTCAAAAGCCATGGCCGGGAACCTACCGCACGGGCGCACGCCGCGGGGGCCGCGAACGGCACTGGAGCGTTGACTCCATCCGCCGGCCTACACATCATACGACAAGGGATGGCGAAGGCTGTGAACACGGATGTGCCTTCCACGGCGCCGCGTACAGCCCATCCCCGTGTCACACCCTGCATGCGTGCGGACGACATTCAGCCTCCGCGCGCGCAATCCCGTCGGTCTCGTCATAGCCGAGCCGCCGCGGCGGCCGTTTTCGCTGCGATCGGGGTGCTATGCGCGGCGCCCGAGGCGGCCTTCGCCGATGAGCTGGCTCCCGGCGTCGAGTACTCGCAGCTGCGGACCGACGCGCCGCAGGACATCTACGTCGCCGAAATCGACATCACGCGAGACGACATCGCGATCCGCGCCACCGAGCCCGGCGACGCCGGGATGACGACGAGCCGCTTCGCCTCCGAATACGACTGCGAGATCGCGGTAAATGGGGACTTTTACGATACGAGCCTGCGGCCCATCGGGCTCGCGGTGGGCGGGGGAAGGTCGTGGCCGGGTACCACGGATTCGCCCCGTCACGGCGTCGTCGTCACGACACCTGAAGGGCGCGTAGACATCCGCCACCCCACCGATGTCACCCGACCGGCGCCCGGTGAGATCCGAGACGCCGTCGGCGGAACACCGCTTCTCGTTTGGGACGGGGAGCCTATTCGGCGCGCGGACTGCGGCGCGTTTTGCGCAAGGCACCCGCGCACCGCCGTGGGCGTGAGCGAAGACGGCGATCGTTTGCTGCTCGTGGTGGTAGACGGCCGCTCGGAGGCCTCGAAAGGGGCCACGCTCATCGAGCTCGCGGCGATCATGGCCCGGCTCGGCGCGCACCGGGCGCTAGGCCTCGACGGCGGCGGATCGAGCACGATGTACGTAAAGTCCCAGGGCGGGGTGGTAAACCGCCCGTCCGGCGGCTTCGAACGCCCGGCCGCCAACCACCTGGGCGTGTGCAGAGGCGAGCGCGGTCACGCCGATGGTTAGCGCCGGTGCGGCGGCCTACAGGAGGGGCGCTTGGCGCGAGGACCAACGCCGGACAGGCGACCGCCCCGCGCGCGCTGCGTGGTAAAGTGCGCCTCTCATGTCCTCTGCCGCCCCCGGCCGCCTCACCACGATCATTTGCACCATCGGCCCCGCCACGGGAAGCAAGCCAAAGCTCGCGGAGCTCGCGCGCGCGGGCATGCAGGTCGCCCGCTTCAACATGTCGCACGGCGACCACGGCGCCCACCTGCAGGTGGCTCGCAACATCAAGAGCTTGAACCAAGAGCTCCCCGGCCCCATCGCGATCCTCGTCGATCTTCAGGGGCCGGAAATTCGGACAGGGGAGCTCGCCGAGAGCCTCGATCTCGAGCCCGGGGAGGTGTTTACCTTCACCGTGCTGCCCGACGACGCGGAGGAGCGAAGCGTCCACGTCAATTACCGAGACATCGTGAGCGACCTCCGCGTGGGTCAGCGCGTCACCGTCGATAACGGCCTGATCAACCTCGAGGTCCTCGAGCTCTCCGACCACAGGCTCAAATGTCGCGTCCTCGACGGCGGCACGCTCGGCTCGCGAAAGCACATAAACCTCCCCGGCGTGCGCGTGAATTTGCCGTCGCTCACCACCAAAGACCGCCAGGACATCGCCTTCGCCCTCGAGCACGACCTCGACTTCATCGCGCTGTCATTCGTGCGGAGCGCCGAGGATGTGTTCACCGCCCGCGCCTTGGTCGACGAAGCGGGCGGCCATCAGCGACTCATCGCGAAGATCGAAAACCAGGAGGGGGTGGACAACTTCGACGCGATCCTCGCCGCCGCCGACGCGATCATGATCGCCCGCGGCGACCTCGGCGTCGAGGTGCCGTACCAAGAGCTCCCCGTGCTCCAGCGCGACCTCGTCCATCGCTGCGCCGTCGCGGGAAAGCCGGTGATCGTGGCGACGCACCTCCTCGAGTCGATGATCGATGCCCCGCAGCCGACGCGCGCCGAGGTCACGGACGTGGCCAACGCCGTCTACGAGCAGGTCGACGCCCTCATGCTCAGCGGAGAAACCGCCACCGGGCGCTACCCGGTGCGCTGCGTCGAGACCCTCGACACCATCGCCCGCCGGATCGAAGCGGAGCCCGGCCAGGGCTTTTACCGGAGCCGCCCGCACCCGACGAGCCGCCATGAGCACCTCGCGCAAAGTGCCAGCCGCCTCGCCGACTCCGTGGGCGCGAGCGCGATCATCGTCATCACCCGGCGCGGCTTCCTCGCCCACCTCGTATCGAGCTATCGCCCCCACCGGGCGATGATCTACGCATTTACGAACATGAGCACCACGCGCCGCAAGCTCCTGCTCGAGCGCGGCATCGTGTCCTACCGCATGAACCTGTCGCGCGAGCCGGCGAAAACCATCGAAAATGCGCTCGAGCGCCTGCGCGCGGAGAAGGTGGTCGGCGCCGGCGAGCCCGTGGTGGTCGTCTCCGACGTCGCCACCGCCACGGGATCCCAGGTCTCCGCAGTTCAGATCCGCAACTTCGAGTGAGCTTTCGCGGCGAGACGGCGGGCGGGCGACGCGATGCCCGCGGGCGGCGCGAAGGTCGCGACGGGTTATCGAGCCGGCCACCAGCACAGGCACAGCGAAAGGCGAGGCATGATGGGAAGCGGAACGCTCGCAAACGCGACCTCGTCGCGGACGGCTCGCGAGACTCGGCCAGCGCGGGTGCGGACGAAAAACACCGCGCTCGTCGCCGGCGCGCTCGCCCTGGCCCTGCCGGCGGCCGCGGCGGCCTCGGACAGTCACTCGGACGGGCCTGCCCCGAGCGAGGAGGCCGCACCGAGCGGGGACGCTGCGCCAAGCGGCGCCTCTTTGGGTCATTCGGCGAGCGGCGCCGACGGCCCTGCCGATGACGCGCCCGTCGTCGCGTCCCCGGCGGCGCTCGACCCGTGCGGGCGCGAGTCTTCCGCGCTGGCGACGGGACCGCTCCCTGTGAGCGTGTTCGAGGGCGACGTGGGCACGGCCGCGCGCGCGTGCCCGCGGAGTGAGCTGCAGATCGGGCCTAGCGCGAGCGCCGTGGGCGGAGACCGGCACTTCGCCACCATGGACGCGGCGCTTCGGCTCGGCGGCAGCTTTCGGTACGCGTCGTCCGGGGAAGCCTTCGCCTCGCTGGAGATCCCGCGCTATCGCGTGGCGCGGGGGCGAGACTTGCGCAGCTCGAATCTTAGCCCTGGGTGGGCGAGCGTCGGCGCGGCTCAAACGGTGTTTCGCCGAGCACCGGTGCGGATCGCGGCCACGGCCCGATTTTCGACGCCGGCCGGCCCGGGTCTGTCCCAGCAGCCGGGCTGGCCCGCTTACGGCGAGCTCGGCGCCGCCGCTGCGTACCGGGCGACGGGCGATGTGGTGGTGCACGCGTACGCCGGCGCGCTCGGAGGCACGTTCGGCGGCGGCTACGCGGGCTTTCGCGCCGCCGCACAAGCGCGCGCGGGCGTCGCGTGGCGCATCGCCCCGGTCGATGTGCTGCTCGATGCCGGCGCCAGCATGGGTTACGGCGCCGCCCTCGACAGCTTCGATCTGGCGCCCGGGCTTCGGTTTTCGATCTGGCGCGACATCGCCGGCGAGGCCGGCGTCTCCCTTCCCGTCGCGGGCAGCACGGCCACGGACCTCGCAGGGACGTTTCGCCTCACGTGGAGACTCTGAATCCCTTCGCGCGCGCGAGGGCTCGCCCCCACGTGAAAGCGAAACCCACGCGATCCCCGAGATAACTGGGGGAGCACGAACAACATCGGCGTGCCGTACCCTGCGCGATCCGCAGGAAGTCGGTCACGAGCCGCTGCCGGCGCGGATGCAGTAAAGCCTGAGCGAAGTACCGCATCTCGTCATTACGGTGAAGGTGGGGCCCCGGCCGGGCCGCGCTGGCTGTATCTGCACGTGTCCGGGAGCGTCCGGGAGTGTCCGGCGACTTTGCGTCCCGTGTCCGGCCGCCGGACGGGATCACGAGAGAATCTCACCACTTGGCGCTGGCACCCGGCTTGCTTTTACCGGCGACGCACGCGGCGCTGCCGCAAACGCCACGAAAGGAGAAGCCGTGAACTCGCAACGTCTCAAGGTGCTCTGTCCCATGGAAAACGAAAAGAGCGGAAAGACGTATTGGATGCGTATCGGTACCGCGTTTTCGAACGCCGACGGATCCACGAACATCCTCCTCGACGCGCTTCCGGTAAACCGCAAGCTCCACGTCCGTGAGCTCGACGAGCGCGACCGCGCCGCGCGGTCTGGCTCTCCGGCCGCCGGGGACGACGGCGCGCAGGCCGGGCCCGGCAGCGTGCCGTTCTAGCCGCGAAGGGACCCGGAGATGCTCGCCCGCGGCCTACTTGCCATCGCGAGCGCTGCCCCTCGAATCCTTTTGTGGGCGGCGCACTCGGCCTTCGTCGCCATGGTCACGGCTTCGTGGATCGCCGCGAAGCCGGTGAGCGCCGAAGTTCCGCCAGGCGAGGCGCTGGGGACCCCGCGCACGACGGCGGCGGAAAATCAAAAATCCGGCTCCGCGGAGGGCGGAGCGTGGATGGACGAGGGCGGGCCCGCGCTCGGCCCGCCGGCCCCGCGGTCGGCGGGCCCCTCCTCCGGTGATCCGGAGGCGCGCGGGGATGCGGCGACGACTGGCCGCGTGCGGATCAACATCAACCGCGCGCCTGCGCGAAAGCTCCAGCGCCTACCCGGGATCGGCGAGGCCATTTCCGAACGCATCGTCACCTGGCGGGAGCAAAACCAGGACTTTGGCCGCATCGCGGACCTGCGGCGCGTGCCCGGTATCGGTCCCAAGACGCTGGCGGACCTTCGGCCCTACATCGCCGTCTCCGGGCCCACGACGTCGCCCGCTCCCGACAGTGACGGCTCCGGCGCCCCTCGATAAAGTCGAGCCATGGAAGGAGCTGCCGTCCACGGAACCGCCGACGGGGCAACCGCCCTGGGTGACGAGGCGCTGGAGATCTGCCAAGCCCTGTTGCGGATCGACACGACGAATCCGCCCGGCAACGAGCGCCCTGCCGCCGACTTGCTCGATCGCCGGCTTCGCGACGCCGGCTACGAGCCGGCCATCCTCGAGAGCGCACCGGGCAGGGCGAACCTCGTGTGCCGGTTTCGGGGGAGCGGCGAGAAGCCACCGCTCCTTCTCGCCTGTCACCTCGACGTCGTGGAAGCCGCAGCGGACAGGTGGCGCTACCCACCGTTTTCCGGCGAGATCGCCGAAGGCTGCCTTTGGGGTCGCGGCGCCATCGACATGAAGAACATGGCAGCCATGTCCGCCGCGGTGATGCGGAAGCTCGCTCGGGATCGGGTGAAGCTCACGCGCGACGTGATCTTCGCAGCGGTCGCCGACGAAGAGGCGGGTTGCGACCAAGGCTCGCGCTGGCTCGTCGAAAACCACCCCGAGCTCGTGCGCGCCGAGTACGCCCTCGGCGAAGTGGGCGGGTTTTCGCTCCACCTGGGCAAGGCCAGTTACTACCCGGTGCAGGTCGCCGAAAAAGGAAGCTGTTGGATCCGTGCTCGCGTGCGCGGAGAGCCTGGCCACGGCTCGATGCCCCGCCCCGACAGCGCCGTCGTCAAGCTCGGAGAGGCCATCTCGCGCCTCGGCAAAGCCAGGCTCCCGACGTTCCCCACCGCCACCGCTCGCGACTTCTTCCGTCATGTCGCAGCCCACCAACCGCGGCTCATGCGACCGCTCGCGCGCGCGTTCGCGCGCCCCGAGCTCCTCGGCAGGCTGCTCCGGCTCGCGCCGAACGAGGCGACGAGCCGCGGCGTACAAGCTCTTTTGGCCAACACCGCGACGCCCACGGTGGCGCGCGCCGGCAGGAAGGTCAATGTGATCCCCGAGGTCGCCGAATTCCAGATCGACGGGCGCACGCTCCCGGGTCAAAGCGACGACGATCTGCTCGCTCAGCTGCGCGATGTGTTGGGCCCGGACGTGGAGCTCGAGATCATGCGCTCGGCGCCCCCGGTTGTGACCGAACCCTATGAATCGCCGTTATACGACGTCATTCGGAGCGAGATCGAAACGCGCGAGCCGAGCGCGCGCGTGGTGCCCTACCTCACGCCCGGATACACCGACGCCAAGCATTTCTCGAAGCTCGGCACGCGGTGGTACGGGTTTTCGCCGGTGAAGATCGAAAAGGAGAGCGGCATCCGATTCGCCGACATGTTCCATGGCGACAACGAGCGCGTGCCCATCGCCGGGCTAAGGTGGGGAGCCGACGTTTTGTACTCCGTGGTCACCCGGTTTTGCGCCGCGGGCCGAGGAGCGACCGTCGACGTAGACAACCGTCGCCCACCCGAATGACGACATCACGGGGCCCGAGCTTCGTCAGCCCCGTCCTCGCCCTCGGACTCGTTAGCGCTCTCCGTCGCGTCGTCCTCCGCGCCCTGTTCAGGCGCTGAGGCCGGGCGGTCGTGGTCGCCGCCCTCCTCGGCCTCGCTCGCCGCCTCGCCGGCGCCCGGCGCCGAGCCCTCCGTATTGGCGCCGGGGGCCTGCACTTCGAAGAAAGCGCTCGCGATGAAAAACGCGCTCACGCCAACCGCGACGGCAGCGATGACCAGCCCCAGCCAAGCGCCGCGCGATCCGCCGCCGCGCGCTGCTCGCGGCGCGCTTTCCAAAACCGGAGCCCCAGAGACATCCCCACGGCCGTCCTGTGCACTGATTAAAGGCTCCCCACCCGGAGCGATCGGCGGCTTGGCCCAGGCCGCGTCCTCACCGGCGACTGCCGGCGCGCCCACCTGGACGGTGGCGGAGCGAGAATCTGCCCGCTCGGGTTGCCCGTGCGCGGCTCCGCCGCCACCTCGCTCGTCGACTTCGTCGCCTGCTCCGTCCGCGTCAGCAGGCGACAGCGTCATGATTCGGGTCTCGGCGTCGTCCTCGCCGGGGTCGGCGGCGGCCATCTCGCCCGAATCGCCCTGGGCCATGAGCGCCATTGGATCCATCTGGACGGCGCGGGTCTCCTCCTCGAACGCATCGATCACCGCCCTGGCCTTTTCGAGCTCCCCCCGGCCCGGGCCTTGCGCGCCCGCGAAGTCCGCCGCCGACTGCAAGCGCACGACCGTATGCTCCCTGGGGGCGGCGCCGGCATCCGCGTCGGCGTCGTAGCGGCCCAGGATCGAGGAGAGCTCCGAGGCGGGATCGCCCGCGGTCGACAGCGCTCGATAGCGGTAGCCGCGCAGCTCGGTCCCGAACGCGCTGGCGCTCGCGAATCGCTGCTCGGGATCGTGCGCCAGCGCCGACATGAGGATCTCCTCGAGATCGGATGGCAGCGAGGCGTCGATCTCGCGCGGCGGTTTGACGCGTCCGTCGAGCACGGCTTGCAGGGCTTTGAAATCTGGGAGCTGTGAAAACAGCCGATGCCCGAGCACGAGCTCGTACAAAACGACCCCGAGCGAAAACACGTCGCTTCGGCCGTCGACCGGCTTGCTCGACGCCTGCTCGGGAGAGATATAGGCGAACTTTCCCCTCACCCCACCATGGCCTGTGTGCTCCTCCATCCGCTTGGCGATCCCGAAGTCGGTGAGCTTCACTTCGCCGCTTCGCGACAAAAGCACGTTGGACGGAGAGATGTCGCGATGCACGAGCCCGAGCGGCTTGCCGTCTGAACCGCGTACGCGGTGGGCGTGGTCGAGCGCCTCGCACACTTCGGCGCCGATGTGAAGCGCGACCTCGAGCGGCAGCCGCTTACCCCGCGCCTCGAGCGCGTCGTAGAGCTTGCCGAGGTTGACCCCGTCCACGTACTCCATGACCAGGAAGTACTGGTCGTCATCGCCCAGCCCCACGTCGTAGATCTGCACGATGTTTCGGTGCCGAAGGTGCGAGAGAAACTTCGCCTCGGCCATGAGGAGCTCGACGAAGCGCTCATCCTCGCCGAGATGCGGCAGGATCCGCTTGATCGCCACGGGCTTTTCGAAGCCGCCCGCAGCGACGGCAACACCGCGGAACACCTCCGCCATGCCGCCGAAGCCGATGCGCTCGACGAGCTCGTACCGCGTCATGCCGCCGGCAGCGTAGCACACGGGCGCCCGCGGCCGAGGAGCCCAAAAGCCGGAAATCTCGCGGTTCGCGGCGCCGCGGCCCCCCCGGTGGTAGGGTGAGGACATCGATCCATCCATCACGACCATTCTCGAGCGCGGAGTCCTCGCCGGTGTCATCCCGGGCGGCGCGGTGGTCGCCGGCGAGGGCGAGGCCGTCCCTGCGGAGGCGGCGGCGGGCTGGCTGTCCGCACCCGCGAGCGGAGGCGGCAAGCGCCTGCGCGCGGAGCCGAGCGCGCTTTACGATGCCGCGTCGCTCACCAAGCCGCTCGCCACCGCCGCCTGCGCGATGAAGCTCACCGAGGCCGGCGACCTGGACATCGATGGTCCCGCCTGGCCGTGGCTCCCCGAGCTCCCCGACGGCCCCGCGCGACGCATCCGTTTTCGCCACCTTTTGGGCCACGCGTCCGGCTTGCCGGCCCACGTCCCGTTTTACCGGCGCCTGTGGATGGGCGAGCGCGAGGGAGCGAGTTCGAGGCGCGAAGCGCTTTTGCGCATGGCGGCGCGCACGCCGCTCGAAGCCGAGCCAGGCAGGCGCGTCACCTACAGCGACCTGGGTTTCATCTTGCTCGGATTCGCACTCGAACGGATCGCCGGCGCGCGCCTCGACGCGCTCGCGAGCAGGCTGATTTTCAGCCCGCTCGGCATGGCGAGCACCCGGTACGTGGACCTCGATGCGCTGTCTCGCCCCGATCCCGTGGCGCCGACGGAGCTCTGCCCCGTGCGGGGCCTGGTCCGCGGCGAGGTGCACGACGAAAACGCCCACGCGGCGGGCGGCGTGTGCGGCCACGCAGGCGTGTTTTCCACCGCCCGCGACGTGGCGACCTTCGCCCGCGCGCTGTGCCGAGCCGCCGCCGGCGATGAAAACGGCCACTTCGCCCCCGAGATCGTGCGCCGGTTTTTTGGGCAGTCCGGAGGCCCCGCGTCCACGTGGCGGCTCGGGTGGGACACACCGGCGCCCGAGCCCGGAACGTCGAGCGCCGGCGATCGCTTCCCCCGCACCGGGGTCGGCCATCTCGGATTCACGGGGACCTCGCTGTGGCTCCATCCGGACAGCGGGCGCTACGTCGTCATCCTTGCGAATCGCGTTCACCCCACGCGCGAACGCCTCGGGATTCGCCCCCTTCGGCGCGCCCTCATGGACGCCGCGTGGGAGGTGCTCGCGCCGGGCAGCGCGCCCCTTTGACACCTCGAGCGAGGCCCGACTACGTTTGGCCTCCACCGCCGCCGCGAGCGCCCGTCGGCGCCGCGCGCTGGCCCCAACCAGCGAGGACGAGCCGCCGTGTCATCCAGCGAAAGCAATAGGTCCGCCCCCCTCGAGAAGCTGTCCGAAATGGAGGCCGAGGCAGCCCTCGGCGGCGGCGAGCGTCGCATCGAAAAACAACACAGCGCCGGGAAGCTCACTGCCCGCGAGCGCATCGACGCGCTGCTCGACGACGGCAGCTTCGTGGAGATGGACAAGTTCGTCACCCACCGCTGCGTCGACTTCGGCATGGACGAGCAGAAGATCCTCGGCGACGGGGTGGTCACCGGCTACGGCAAGGTCGAGGGACGTACGGTCTGCGTCTTCGCTCAGGACTTCACCGTGTTCGGGGGCTCGCTGTCGAGCGCCTTCGCCGAGAAGATCTGCAAGGTCATGGATCTGGCCACCAAGATCGGCGCCCCCGTCGTCGGCCTCAACGACTCGGGCGGCGCCCGCATTCAGGAGGGCGTCGAGTCTTTAGCCGGGTACGCGGACATCTTCCGGCGAAACGTCCTCGCGTCCGGCGTCGTCCCTCAGATCTCGGCAGTGATGGGCCCCTGCGCCGGCGGCGCCGTGTATTCACCGGCGATGACCGACTTCATCTTCATGGTCGAGTCCACCTCGTATATGTTCATCACCGGGCCGGACGTCATTCGTACGGTCACCCACGAAGAAGTCACCAAAGAGGAGCTCGGCGGCGCCCGCACCCACGCCACGCGCTCCGGCGTCGCGCACTTCAACTCTCCCGACGAGCTCACCTGCCTGCAGGGAATCCGTGAGCTCCTGTCGTTTTTGCCGCCCAACAACATGGAGGATCCTCCGGTCGCCAAGACCGCCGATCCGCCGTCGCGGCAGGACGAAGCGCTCGACTCCTTGGTTCCGCTCGAGCCGCACCGTCCCTACGACATCAAGGACATCATCCAGGGCGTGGTCGACGAGCGACATTTCTTCGAGGTCGCCCCTGACAACGCCAAGAACATCGTGGTGGGCTACGCCAGGATCGGCGGCTCGCCGGTGGGCATCGTCGCCAACCAACCCGCGCACCTCGCCGGCTGTCTCGACATCGACGCGTCGATCAAGGCCGCGCGGTTCGTGCGGTTTTGCGACTGCTTCAACATCCCGCTCGTCACCTTCGTCGACGTCCCCGGCTTCCTCCCGGGCACCAGCCAGGAATACGGCGGCATCATCAAGCACGGAGCCAAGCTCCTGTACGCGTTCACCGAGGCCACGGTTCCGAAGATCACGGTGATCACGCGCAAGGCCTACGGCGGCGCGTACGACGTCATGGCGTCGAAGCACATCCGCGCCGACATGAATTTCGCCTATCCCTCCGCCGAAATCGCGGTCATGGGACCGGAGGGCGCGGTGAACATCGTGCGGCGCACGGAGCTCGACCGGATCGAAGATCCCGAGGAGCGCGAGCGCGCCCGCGCCCAGTTCATCGATGAATACAAAGACCGGTTCGCCAACCCGTACAAGGCGGCGTCCCTCGGCTACATCGACGAGATCATCCGCCCGAAAGACACGCGCCAAGTCCTCGTGCGCGCCCTGGAGACGCTCCGCAACAAGCGCAGCGACAATCCACCGCGCAAGCACGGCAACATCCCGCTTTGACCGGCCACCCCACCGGCCCCGCTCCGCGCGCGAGCCCGCGCGTGGCGACCGTGCTATCGTCGGCGAAGACAAGGCCCACGAAGCCATGCTCCCCAAGCTCATGCGCCGTTGCCTGATGTTCGCGCTCGCCCCGGCGGCGACTTTGGTTTTCGCCTGCTCGGACGCTCCGTCGGCGGAGCAGTGCGAAGAGCTCCTCGCCCACGTGGTGGAAATCGAGTCCGAGGCGGCCGCCGGGACCGCCTCCGCGGGCGGTGAGGGCGACGACACCGAGCGGCGAAAGGGGGAGATCCTCGAGTACCTCGGCGAAGAATACGTCGAGCTGTGCCGCGATACCTACAGCCGCGAGCGCGTCGAGTGTGCGCTCGAGGCCTCGAGCTACGAACAGCTGATCAGTTGCCACGACGGCTGACCGAGTGGCGGTGGCGAGGACGGCGCTCCCTCGGCGCGCGGCGCGCGGCGCTTCGCGTTACTCGGCGCGAGCGTCGTCGGCGGCCCGCCCACCGAGCCGGTTGCAGATCGCGGTCGCCGCGTCTTCGCCGATCGCTTGGCTGGCCGTCGCGCCGTGGCCACCGAGCCCGGCGACCCAGAACAGGCCCGGCACCTCGGGATCCCAGTCGATGAGCGGGCGGCGGTCGGGCGTGAAGGTGCGCTGGCACGCCCAGATCCTGGCCACGCCGAGCTCGGCGAGTGCCGGGGCGGCGTGAGCCAACGTTTCGGCGGTGCGCTCGACCACCGAGGGAACGACGGACACCGCGCCGGGCTCCGTGATCGCCTCGTCGCAGCCCGACAAGAGCAGCCCCGCTCCCTCCGGGCGCGCGTAATACTCCCTGGCGCCGAGGTGCCAGACGAACGGTGCCATCGGATCGATGCTCGGCACGGGCGCGGTGACGAGCAGGTGACGCCGAATCGGCGACAGGCCCGGATCGCGCGCCCCGGCCAGCCCCGCGACGCGAGCCGTCCAGGCGCCGCCGGCGACCACGACGCAGCGCGCGCGAACCGAGCGCCGCCTCGTGCCCACGACAAAGTCCCCCGCGCCGTGGTTCTCGCGCTCGATGAACGAGACCTCGGCGCCCAGCTCGACGGACGCGCCCCGCCGCGTCGCTCCGCGCAGATACCCCATGAGGAGCCCGTGGACGTCGATGACGCCGTCTCCCGGCACATAGATCCCACCGGCGCCGGCGGCGCCGTCGAGCAGCGGAAATCGCTGTGCCGCCTCGGCCATCGAAACGCGCTCGTGCGCGATGCTCCGGTTTTCCGCGCGACCCGCGAGCGCGCGGGCGTCCGCTTCCGAGTCGGCGAGAAGAAGCGAGCCCACGGGTGACCACAGCCTCGTGTCCGAAAAAGACGGTTCCGGGTCGCGGAGAAACGCCGCGCCCCGCAACGTGAGGTCCGTGACCCGTTCGTCGTCGACGAGCTGCCGGCCGAGCGCAGCGTTTCGCCCGCTCGCGTGATGCCCGGGGCCCCGTTCGCGCTCGAGCAAAACGACGCTCGGTGCGCCGGGCCGGCGGGAGAGCGCATAGGCCGTGGCCGCGCCGGCGAAACCGCCGCCCACGATGACCACGTCTGCCCGGGCAGGGAGCGTCAAGGACCGAGACTTACCACGCCCACCCGAGGCCTCGCACCACCGGCTGGCGCAGCCCGCGCCCCCGCACCGCCCGCGCCAGCGCGGCCGCTAGTTGAGCACGCGATCGCGGACGTAGCGGCCCTCTTTGAGCTCGTCGAAGAAGACCTCGACGAGGGGATGCTCCACCGGCTGCCCCGTCGGGTCGAGCTCGAGGTGGCGATCGGCGACGTACGTCTCGTTTTTCGAGTCGTGTACGAGGACGTGATACCAGGGCTGATCTTTCGGCGGTCGCGATCGCGCCACTTGCTCGTACCACATATCGGTCCCCTGGAACGTCTCATCCACCGATACTACGACGCCCCGGTAGCCGAACTTCCGATGCCGAACCAGCTGCCCAGACTCGAATCGCGCCATCGAACCCTCCTAAGAACACGCACCACCCAGCCGAAACATGCACATTATGGGCGCTCGAGCCCGACCCTCGCAAATTTTCCGGGGTCGAGCCGCCGGTCCCGGCAGGCTCGCGTGGACCGGGCCGACGGGACAGGGCGCCCGGAAACTCGGCCGTGAATTTGCGGCCGGCATCGCGCTGAGCGGGTAAGGTCATGGGCATGCGCGCGCTGGTCACCGGGGGCGCCGGGTTCATTGGCTCCCATCTATGCGACGGCCTGGCCGCCGCCGGCTACGAAGTGGTGTGCATCGACGACCTGTCCTCGGGCTGCCCCGAAAACCTCGCGGCCCTGCTCGCGGATGGGCGCGCCGAACTCCGCGTAGCCGACGCGCGCGACCCGGTCGCGGTCGCCGCCGCGGGCCGAGTCGATCGCGTGTTTCACCTCGCCGCGCCCGCTTCTCCCCCGCGCTACCTGGGCCGCCCCGTAGACACCATCTCCACCTGTTTCGAAGCCACCCTGCGCGCGCTCGAGCTCGCGGACAAAACCGGCGCCCGCGTCGTCGTCGCGTCGAGCTCCGAGGTCTACGGCGAGCCGGACGAGCATCCGCAGCGCGAGGAGACGTTGGGCCGCGTCGATCCCGTCGGTCCGAGGGCCTGTTATCAAGAGGGAAAGCGCGCAGCCGAGGCCCTGGCCACCAGCTTCGCCGGCGCCGGCCGCGCCGACGTGCGCATCGCGCGGATCTTCAACACATACGGTCCACGAATGCGCGAGGACGACGGACGCGTGATCTCGAGCTTCGCCGCGCGCGCCGTGCGCGGCGAGCCCCTCGAGGTCGCGGGCGACGGACGCCAGACCCGCTCGTTTTGCTACGTGACCGACATGGTGCGCGGCCTCCTCGCGCTCGCCGACGCCCCGAACGCGGGCGCCGGCCCCGTAAACCTCGGCAACCCCGAGGAGGTCGAGATTTTGGCCCTCGCCAACCGCGTCATCGCCGTCGCCGACAGCTCGTCCGAGATCGTGTTCGGCGCCCCCGCCCCCGGCGACCCGACCCGGCGCAAGCCCGACACCTCCCGCGCGCGCCGCCTACTTGGCTTCGCTCCCGAGATCGATCTCGAAACCGGCCTCGCCCACACCCTGGCCGCGCTCACCGGGCGAGTTCTCTGACGCGACGGAGCACCACGAGCGCATCGTCGACCGTGGCGTGATGACAGTCGCGCGACGCCGGCAAGGAGTCCGGAGGCCGGACCGGTGGGCGAGGGAGCCCTTTAACGCGCGGGCGTGAGATTCGTCGCGAAGATCGAGACGGCCCGCGGACCGCCCCTGGCTGGGGAGCTCGACGCTGGCGATCGGGCTGCCGCAGGGGCGCTTGGCGCTTGGCGCAGCCCCCACCGGTAGGCGACAATTTGTGAGCGACCGCCGCCCTTTTCAGCCGCGTTCCGCTTCTGGTGGCACGATGACCTACACCTACGAATTCCCCGCTTCATCCACTTCCCGCGCCCCCACGTGGCTCCTCGGCGTCGCGCTCGCTGCAGCCCTCGCGGCCGGCTGCACCGTCGACGCGAGCGGGGAGCCCGACGCCAGCCTCGAAATCGGCCCAGACGCCGAAGCCGACAACGGCAACGGGAATGGCAACGGCACTGGGAACGGTGATAACGGCAACGGCAACGGCAATGGGAACGGCAACGGGAATGGGAACGGGAATAACGGCAACGGCAACGGCGCCGCCGACTGCACCCCTGAGGGCGAGGAACTGCTCGACAACGCCGGCTTCGACGATTCAGACACCAGCGTCGCCCCGTGGGAATCGCAAGACCAAGTTAATCTAATCGGAGACGCTCAACACAACTGCGACCCCGACGTAGAAGGGTGCTTTCCGTCCGAGAGCGCCCCCAACAGCGTAGGCCTACTCGGCGGCGACGGAGGCGCTCCCGGCAGCGCACGATTGTCCCAAGAGGTGACCATCCCAACTGGAACCACCTCCTTGACCCTTACCTTTTATAGATGCTTTGAGCGCGCGGACTCTGTCGTTGGCACCGCCGCGCCGAACGAGCTCACGATCTCTATGGAGGCTTCGGGCGGTGCGGTGGATGAATTCGCGAGCTTTAATTCCGACGAGGACGGCGTCGAAGGCTGCGGTTGGGAGCTGGAGCAGTTTCAGGTCGATCCCGCTGGCGACTACGACGGCGGGCCGGCCGACCTGGTTATGTTCGGCGAGACTGCGGAAAGTCGCATCGACACGCTTTTCCTGGATACCTTTTCGCTCGTCGCCTCCTGCCCCTAACCCAGGCCGCTGTGGCCCCTTCGCCTGCAGGCGACGAGCGTGAGCATCGGCCACGGGCGGCGAACGCGCGGCGGCAGCGCGGCTGCCCGGCTACGGCGCTTGCTCGAGCTCGGCGTGGGCTCGCTCGAGGGTCGCGCGATCGATGAGGCCGCTGTGGTGCATGGCGCGGACGAGGCGTCGCGCGCGGCGGACGAGATGTGGCGCATCCGACGCCGGCGATCGGGTGTGCGGGTTCGGCAGCGCGACGGCGAGGCGGGCGGCCTGACTTGGCGTGAGCTCGTCGGCGGAGCGCCCGAACCAGTGACGCGCGGCCGCCTCGGCGCCGAACACGCCCGGCCCCCACTCGGCGATGTTGAGGTAGATCGCGAGGATCCGGCGTTTGCTAAGCTCTGCTTCGAGCCTGCGCGTTATCAGCAGCTCGCGCAGCTTGCGCAGCGGGCTCCTCGACGGCGACAGATACAGATTCTTGGCCACCTGCTGGCTGATCGTGCTAGCACCGCGGACAAGCGCCTTCGCCTCCCAATTCTCCTTGGCGGCGTTTTCTACCGCATCCCAGTCCACGCCGTCGTGGTCCCAAAACCGGGCGTCCTCGGAGACCACCACGGCCCGCTGAAGGTAGGGAGAGATCTCGGGCAGCCGGCGCCAGCTCCACCGGAGCTCGAACGGCTCGCCGGCTTCCTCGGCCTGGCGCTCGCGGAGCTCGATGAACGCCGTGGTGTCCGGGTTTTCGTCGGCGAGGTAGCCGACGTCCGGGATCGAGGCCCACAGCACCGCCGCGCCCGCGACGGCGAGGACCGCGAGCACGAGCACGACCCGCCCGACCCGCGCCACGCACCGCCCGCGGCGGCGCGCGTTCGAACGACGTTTGCGTCCAGCCGCTTTCGCCACGCCGCGCCGACTCTATTTCGCGCCGCGGTCCCGCGCCAGTTTCCGGCCCGATCGCAGCCGCGCCGGGCGCAACCTCGCCTCCACGAGCTACCCCCGGCGCCGACCCCAGCGCAAAACCGACGCGGCGGCGCCTGGGCGCCGCCGCTGCCAGCTCCTAGCTCGTGCCTCGAGCCAGCCGTTGTGACCCGTTCGGCGGCCTTCTCATGCGTCTCGCTGGTCGCTCATCAGTCACGTATGTCAATACGCTGCTTCTTCGCTTCCTGCGATCGGCGCGATGTGGCTCGCGCGCTCGAATCATGACACCTGGGTCGAGACACTAGCTCGCGTCGAACCGATCCAATGTCATCACCTTGACCCACGCATCAACGAAATCCTTCACGAACAGCTTGTCCGCGTCGTCCGCCCCATAGGCTTCGGCGACCGCGCGGAGCTCGGTGTTCGAGGCGAAAATCAGATCGACGGGTGTAGCCGTCCACCTGAGCTCGCCGGTAGCGCGATCTCGACCCTCGTAGATACCTTCCGACGCCTCGGACTTCGTCCACTCGGTAGACAGGTCGAGCAGGTTTACGAAAAAGTCGTTGTTCAGTGTCCCGGGACGATCGGTGAAGACGCCGTGGTCGGCCTCTCCGGTGTTGGCGCTCAGCGCCCGCATACCGCCGACGAGTACCGTCATCTCGGGTACCGTCAGGGTTAGGAGGTCGGCCCGATCGACCAGCATCTCCGCCGGTGAGCGGCGATTTTCAGAATCGAAGTAGTTGCGGAACCCGTCCGCCGCAGGCTCGAGCACCGCAAACGACTCCACGTCGGTCTGCTCCTGCGAGGCATCGGTGCGCCCCGGCGTGAACGGCACCTCGATGTCGTGGCCGGCGTCCGCCGCGGCCTGCTCGATGGCGGCCGCGCCGCCCAAGACAATGAGGTCGGCCAGCGACACCCGCTTTCCGCTGTCCCCCTGCTCCTCGTTGAACTCTTTTTGGATCGACTCCAGGCGCGCGAGGACCTCGGCGAGCTCGTCCGGATCGTTGGCGTCCCAGTCCTTTTGCGGCGCGAGGCGAATGCGCGCCCCATTGGCGCCTCCGCGCAGGTCGCTGCCGCGGAAGGTCGAGGCCGAGGCCCAGGCCGTCCGCACGAGCTCCGGCACGGTTAGATCTGAATCCAGGATCGCGGCCTTCAGGGCTTCGATATCGCTTTCATCGATCAGCTCGTGATCGACGGATGGCACGGGATCCTGCCAGAGAAGCTCCTCGTCGGGCGCCTCCGCGCCGACGTAGCGCGCGCGCGGGCCCATGTCACGGTGCGTAAGCTTGAACCACGCCCTCGCGAAGGCGCGCTCGAACTCCTCCGGGTTTTCCTTAAAGCGCAAGGCGATCTCCCGGTAAGCGGGGTCTTCCTTCAGCGCCAGATCGGTGGTGAGCATGATTGGTGCGTGCCGCTTGTCGGGATCGTGAGCATCCGGGACGAGATTGTCGGCCTCGCCGTCTGCGGGGATCCACTGGACGGCGCCAGCGGGGCTCGTCGTTTGCTCCCACTCGTAGCCAAAGAGGTTATCCAGAAACTGCGTGGTCCAGGCGATCGGATTCGCCGACCAGGCGCCTTCCAAACCGCTGGTGACGGTGTCACTTCCCTTGCCCTCGCCGCAGCGGTTTTCCCAGCCAAGGCCCTGCTGCTCGACATCGGCCCCGGCAGGCGCAGGCCCGAGGCATTCGTCCGGGTCGTGGGCACCGTGGGCCTTCCCGAATGTATGACCACCAGCGATGAGGGCCACGGTCTCTTCGTCGTTCATCGCCATTCGTCCAAACGTCTCGCGGATGGCTTCGGCCGCCAACAGCGGATCGGGATCGCCGCCCGGACCTTCCGGGTTCACGTAGATCAGGCCCATCTCGCTAGCACCGAGCGGCTTTTCGAGCTCGCCGTCGCCGCTGTGGCGCTCGTCGGTGAGAAACTCGCGCTCGTCTCCCCAAAAGACGAGCTCGGGCTCCCAGTCGTCCTCGCGCCCGCCGGCGAAACCGTAGGTCTCGAAGCCCATGGACTCCAGCGCGACGTTGCCCGTGAGGATCATGAGATCAGCCCACGATAAGCTGCGGCCGTACTTTTGCTTAATAGGCCACAATAGCGCGCGCGCCCGATCGAGGTTGGCGTTGTCGGGCCAGCTATTGAGCGGCTCGAATCGCATCTGTCCGCCGCCCGCGCCGCCACGACCATCCAACGTTCGGTAGGTGCCCGCGCTGTGCCAGGCCATGCGGATGAAGAGCGGCCCATAGTGGCCGTAGTCCGCCGGCCACCAGTCTTGCGACGTCGTCATGACTTCCTCGATGTCGGATTTCACCTCCTCGAGGTCGAGGCTCGCGAAGGCCTCCGCGTAGTCGAAGTCGTCCCCGTACGGATTGGACTGAGGCGCGTGCGCGCGCAGCGGGCTGAGGTCCAGCTGCTCGGGCCACCAAAATTGGTGCGGCCTCGCCGCGCCCCTCGGGTAGGCGGGGTCGGGCAACGTCGCTTCGTGGGCGGCCGCCTCGTCGGCGGTGTCCTCGTCGGCCCGCGGGGTCTCGGCTGGGCGCGATGTCCCACCGCAGCCGACCACGGCGAGTGACAAGATGGCTGCGGGGAGGGCCAGGCGCACTCCCCCGCGGCGCGGGCTCTGAACATGCATGGATCGTACTCCTTTATATTGCTCGTCCGGCCGGGCGTCGGAGGCGGCCATGAGTGCCTCACTGGCGGGATCACCCACTCTCTCCCGCCCTATCCCACCCTGTCGGTGACTGCGTGGTTGGCAGTGATGTCGGCATCTTACGCTGCCTAGACGGCCCAGATAGTAACTGCTATCAAATGCTATCAACAACTATTATCATTTAGCAGCAGCTGTCAAGCACGGCGGCAGGTTTCCCACCACAGGCCGAGCGCGCTTGACAGCTAGCCCCGGGGAGCGTGGCGGACCGGGTCCACCGCTCACGGAGTTAGCCCGTGGGCTTGGGTGCCGGCGAGCGCATCTTTTGGGCGCCCGACATGTCGATGATGCCGAGGCGCTGCAACAGCAGCATGCCGAGGTAGGTGGTGTCGATCTCCCACCAGCGGGAGGCGAAATTCGGGCTCATGGGGTATTTGTGATGGTTGTTCTGGTAAAGCTCACCACCCACGAGCACATCGACCGGCAGCGTGTTCCTCGACTCATCGGGCAGATCGAAGTTGCGGTAGCCGTAGCGGTGGCCGCCCCAGTTCACGATCGCCCCGTGGATCGCCCCCATCAGCCAGTGGCTCGGCAACAGCAGCCACTGCCACCAGGCGGTTGCGAAGAACCAGTAGAACAGGAAAAAGGCAGCGCCGAACGCGAGGCGCACCGCCCAGCTCTTCCCCATCCAATCGAGCGTCGGTGAGTGCGGGAAGCGTCCCTCGAAGCGCGGCTCGGGATCCTCTTCGCGATAGGCGTAGGTGTGATAGGTGCGCTTGGTCTTCCACATCATCTGGAAGAGCCCCGGCACCACGGCGTCGTACGCGGTGGGGGTATGCGGATCCTTGTCCGTGTCGCTGTAGGCGTGGTGCATCCGGTGCAGGATCGCGTAGCCGCGCGGGTTGAGGTAGCTCGAGTTTTGCGAGGCGAAGGTCAGGTAGTTGAAAAAGCGCACCCAGCCGGGCGACATCGAAAATTGCCCGTGGGCGGCGTAGCGGTGCAGAAAGAAGCTCTGGCAAAACAGCGACACCTGCCAGTGCACGAAAAACAAGATGAGAACCGCCATGGCCGGCACCCTAAACCGACGGCGCGCACCGTGTCGTCATGGCTCTGTCACGACTCGGCCAGTGATTGGCGGTGCGCTATTTCACCTTGCGCGCAGACCCTCGCGGCTGTCGCGCCGGGCATAAGATGGTGCGCTCCTGCGCGCAACCGGTCGGCGACAGGTTTGGACGCGGTGCGGCGACGGAGCCGCCGGGCTCCTGGGATGCGTAGGTGGCTGTCGCACCCTTGGCCGACAGGTGGTCGAACCGCAGATCGATCGCAACGGCCGGCTTTGATAGGCTAGGCTCGGACCGTTGAGCAGGCTGCACACGATATTCGTAATTCTGGCCACGATCGCAGCGGCGGCCTGTGGGCGCGAGCCTTTGGACTGGGCCTGCCCGGACGTCGGGCCAGGGGAGCTCATTTTAACGGAGATACGCGGTCCGCAAACGGGCTCCGAGGCGCAGGACTGGTTCGAGTTCTACAACGCCAGCGGGCAGGAGCTCGATCTGTACGGCGCGCAGTTCTTCATCCGCCGGCTCGACGGTAGCAATCCCCGCACGATCATCGTGCGCGAGCCGGGTGTCATGGTGGAGGCGGGGGACTATTTCGTGCTCGGCAACGCGGCGCCTGGGGACGAGCCCGATCACGTCGATTACGGGTACGCCCGGGACTTCCCCGTAGACCTCTACGACACCGCCGCCATCGACATCACAGCTTGCGGCGAGCAGATCGACCAAGTGGTCTACCGCAACCTGCCCCGCGAAGGCACGCTGTCGTTCGACGGCGCTCGCGAGCCCAGCGGCGAAGCCAACAGCGACGCGGCGCTGTGGTGCCCCGATGTCCAGCTAAGCGGCGACAGCGGGCTCGTCGGCACGCCCGGCGCCCCGAACCGAGAATGCCCGGCGGACGACGACTGAGCCATGCCGACCACAGCCCCGCGCAAAGGCACATTCGAGGCCCAGGCGGCCCGGCGTGCTGGGCGCCCCGAGCAATTTGCGCTGTCCGAGACGCCCCATATCGACCGGCCGGCGACGGCCGCCACCGGAGAGAGATTATGAACGCTCCTCGCTTATCCTGCCGTATCGCGCCGCCCGCCCTCGCGCTGTCGCTCGCGTCGTTCGCCTGCTCGGGTGACGACAGCGGCGGGGGCGGCGCCGGGTCGTGCGAAGCCGACATGACTCCAGGGGACATCGTGATCAGCGAGGTGATGGCGAACCCCATCGGCCAGAGCGCGGGCAAAGAGTGGATCGAAATCTACAACGCCTCCTCGGACACCATCCAACTCGAGGGAGCGCTCCTCGTAAACGGCGAGGGTACAGGCGCGGCCACCCACGAGATGGGGGAGCTCGAGATCGGCGCGGGCGAATACGCGGTGCTCGGCAACGTGGAGCCCGACTTCATGGAGGACTACCACGACTACGCCTACGAAGATGATCTCGGCTCGCTACCCAACGGCGGTGGCCACATCTCGATCGAGTGCGACGGCGACCTCGTGGACTCGGCGAACTACCCCGAGATGAGCGAAGGCGTGGCCATGGGCTTCGACGGTGCGCTCGAGCCCGACCACACCCTCAACACGGATCCCGACAACTGGTGCGAGGCCGAACAGGAGTTCGACGCCGACGGCTCGCTCGGCACACCCGGGGAACGGAACGACGCCTGCGGCGCGGTGTCTCAGGACACCTGCAACGACAATGGGGAGCAGCGCGAGGTCATCGAGCCCGAGGAGGGTGACCTCGTGATCTCCGAGGTCATGGCTCAAACAGTCCCCGAGGTGAATTACCTCGAGGGCGAGTGGTTCGCCGTGTACGTGGCGGCCGAAGGCGGCGTGGATCTCAACGGCCTCCAGATCGGCCGCTACTTTCCCGACAGCGATCCGGATCAAGAGCCCGGACCGCGAGAAGTCGGCCACACGCTAGGATCCGCCGCTTGTCTCCACCACGACGAGGGGAGCCACGTCCTCTTCGCTCGCAGCGAGGACCCCGAGCTAAACGGAGGCCTGCCCGACGTCGACTATATCTTCAATCTGGACCATCCCTCGGCGGGCCTGGCCTCCGACCACGGTGGGGTTTACGTCGGTTTTGGCATCGACGATGTCGAGGTCGCAACCGACGACATCCTCGACTATGTCACGTGGGAGCGGCCGTGGCGCTCGGGATGCGGAGCGGGGCACAACTACTGCGGCGCGTCCATCGTCCTCGATCCGAGTCACCTAAACACCGAGGCCAACAAGGACCCGAGCAACTGGTGCCACTCCGCCGATCGATTCTCCGAGCACGGCCGCGGCACGCCAGGAGAGCAAAACGCCGCGTGCTTCGCCGGTGGCCCTTGCCTCGATCCTGACAGCGGCGAGATTCGGGCCGCCCAATCCCCCGAAGAGGGTGATCTCGTCATTACGGAGGTGCTTCCCAACACGCAGGACGGCGTTAGCGGTCGCCAAGGTGGCTGGTTCGAAGTGCTTATCAAGGACGACGCTGATCTTAATGCCCTCCAGATCGGCCGATACGACCCCGAGGAGGACCACGCCGAGGAAATTCAGAACACGCTCGCGTTCAGGGAGTGCCTCTTCCACGAAGGGGGAAGCCACATCTTGTTCGCCCTCGAGACGGACCAGGGCGTCTTTGATCCGATTTACGGAACGGATATCGAGGTTGACTACCGATTCAATTTCCGAGGTGCCGGCGGCTTCCAGCTCACGCAGAGCGATGATGGCTTGTTTCTCACCTTCGACAACGATCGCGAAGACCTGGCCGAGCACATGACCTGGGAGAGCTCAGAGAGCGGGCTGAGCCTGAGCCTGGACTGTGGCGAGGACGATACCGAACCGGAGTGCAGCTCCGACCTCGACAACTGGTGCGAGGCCGACGAACTCAAGGTCGAGGATGAGCTCGAGCCGTACTTCTGCTGTGGTGGGGATGGCGAGGACGAGTGCCCCGACCCAGATGACGGCAGCGGCGAGGGGTGCAGCTTCGGCACGCCGGGCGAGGAGAACCCCGCGTGTGAGGATGATGAGGATGAAAACGGCTAGGCGCGCTCCCAACCCGTGGGCTGTTCTGGAGGACGTGACGTGCGCCGACTGATCGCTGGCGTCTTCGCCGCGGGGATGCTGTGGGCGACGACCGCCGACGCCGCGCGCTACGAGACGTTCATCGAGATCGAGGCCGAGGAAGACCTCTACGATCTGTTCGCGGCCGACGAGATCAGCGAAGACACCTTCGACACGCTCATCGAGCTTTATCAGCGCGGCGTCGATCTCAACGAGGCCTCGCGCGAGGAGCTCTACACGCTTCCGAACCTCACCTATGACGAAGTGGACGCGATCCTCGATTACCGGGACGAGGCGGCGCACATCGACGATCCCGCCGCGCTCGTGACAAGCGGCATCATCTCCCAGCGCAAGCTCGTGGCGATGGCGCCGTTTTTGATCGTCCGATCTCGCGACGTCGAGCGCTACGATACGACCGGCTGGGTCCGAATGCCCACCCGGTGGAGTCCCCTAGACCGGGGCATCCCTCCGACGTCGCTGCGCGCCCGCGTCGATACTCTCGACCACCTCACCGTCGGCGTTGCGGCGGCCCTGATGCGCCAGCGCCTAGGGAGCGTGGCCTACGATCCCAACCGCGGAGCGCTGTCGGCCGAGTCGCCGTCCCCCGGCCTCGAGGTGCCCAAGGTTTACGCGGCGTGGGACACGCCCGAATACGAGCTGATCGCCGGCACCTACCGCATCGGTTTCGGGCAGCGCCTCACCTTCGACAACACCTCGCAGCTCACGCCCCACGGGATCTACGCCGACGACGAGCTTTCCCGGGTGACCCAGCTCACCCGCGAATGCAAGGAGTCGGCGGGCGAGCTGGACGCTTCGCCGTGCACGGGCGATGCGCGCTACCGTCGCGTGACGCCCGATTTTCGCTGGCGCACCGGCCTCATGGGCGTCGCCGGCGGGCTCAAGGACGTCGAGGTCGGCGAGGGGACCGCCCAGCTCTATGCGTTCGCGTCGCACCAGCCCCACTCGATCTATCAATACCAATTTTTCGACCGCGACGAGTGCGACGATCCCGGCGAGTGCTCGGCGCCCAGCATCTTCGTGCGCGACTCGGACGAGCCGCTCGCGCCCACGTCGACGCACTCGTTTCAAACCCTGCCGAACATGTACACCGAGTCGACGCTGGGCGCGAACGCGACGTATCAGTTCTCGCAAGGACGGCACGTGGGCGTAACCGGCTACGGTTCCACGATTCGCTGGCTCGTGGACGACATGAATCTGGACTTTCAAGACTGGGCGCGCGTCCCCTACGGCGGACCGTTCGGGGCCGTGGGCATCGACGGCGGCTACAGCCTCGGCTCGCTGAACCTGTTCGGCGAGGTGACGCGCAGCTTCGACTCGATGAACAGCCTGGAGGCCGTGGACGAAGGTGGGGGCGGGTTCGGGGCGCTCGTCCGCGCCGTGCACACCTGGGACGATCACGAGCTCGAGTCGTCGCTGCGCTACTACGATACGGACTTCGCCAACCCCCACGCGCGCGGCATTTCGGCTGCGACCCGCTACGACGGACTGCGCGCCCGGGACGAGATGGGAACCCAGCTCCGCTACTCCGGCGACCTCACTGACGACTTGAGCCTGCGCAGCACCCTCGATCTGTACTACCAGCACTCTGAAGACATCTATCAGGGGGCCATCTTCGCGCGCACCGACTACGATCTGAGCGACCTATTCGACATCGGCTACTGGACGCAATACCGGGATCGCGACTTCAGCCGTCGCGGGCGCAGCGAATGTTATGCAACGCGCGACGAGACCGACGAGATCACGGGCCGCCCCATCCCGTGCGCGGGGGAGCAGTTCCGAAACGCAGGAAATGTCCGCATCCGCCCACACGACGATTACACGATCACCACCCAGCTCCAGCATCAGTTCCTCGACAGTCGCCGCTACGACGACCAGTTCCGCCAGGACGTCTCCACCTGGCTTACGCTCACCGCCCGCCCGCGAGACGATCTCCGCCTCAGCCTGCGCAGCCGCTACCTGTTCGAGGATTTGCACAACAACGCGTCTCGCGAGCAGTCGTTTTGGAACTACGTCGACGTCACCTACGGCGTCGCCGAGGGACACGATCTGCGCATGCGTTACGACCTGCTCACCTATTTGGACGAACGCGAATCGTCGAACCTCCAGGAGCCAAGTCCCGAGCACTGGGTATGGCTCGAGCTCCATTCGCGCTTTTAAAAACTCAGCGCGCGATCAGTCGTCGTCTTCGGCTTCCGGCGCCTCGATGGCGTTCGCGATCGCGGCGCCGTCGTAAAGGAGCCAGGCTCTCGTGACGGCGCCGTCGGCTACCTCCAAGAGCGCAGCCCCGGGGACGTCGAAGCGCGCCCCGGAGGCCCGGGCGCGAATCCTGCGCCACGTTCCGTCGTGCGCCCCGCTCAGCTCGTACGTGGCCGCCACGTAGTCCCCTGCGCCCCAGAGTTCGAGGCGCCTCACCTCGAGCGCTGGGAAGGCTTGTCGGAGCGACGAGGCGTGGCCCGCGATCGCACCTCGGCCCGTGGCGTCTTGCGAAGCCGACCCGTCGTGGAGCACGCCGTCTGGGGAAAACGCGGCGCCGAACGCCTGACTGTCCCCCGCGCTCAGCGCCTCGAACACGGCGGCCGCGGCCTTTCGTGCGCTCGCGGCGGGCGCGCCGTCGCCGGATTCCGCATGCACCACGGCGTCACCGACCTCCGCGCGCGCGGGCGGCGCGCGGGCGGCGATGTCCCTGCGCTGCATCTGCGCCTGAATGTTTAGCGCGTCGGCGTAGACCTCCTGGCGCGTAATCAGGCCCCGCGTATCGACGAACGTTCGCCAAATTTCCGCGCGATAGAGGCGCGCGCCCGTGGGCTCGATCCCTAAGATCTCGCCCGTATGCTCACCGCGGACGTCAGCGACCACGACGACCTCGCCGTCTCGCGCGATCACGACGCGCGGATCGCGCTCGCGGTCGCCGATCGCGGCGGCGCGCAGCTCGAAGTGGCGCTCGATTTCCGCCCGTCCGGACGCAGCCACCGCGCCTCCGAGGACGAGCTCCGCGCCGTCGGCGTACAGCGCGATGACGTCGTCCGCGGCCCCTCGCTCGAGCGCGCGCTCCCAGTCCTTCCATGTCGAGAGCGCCGTGTCCGCCGGCGCCATGCGATCGTCGTCGTGGCCCGGCGCTTCGCCCTCGCCACGGCGGTCCCCGCGCGGAGCTTGCGCCGGGTCTTCGCCGCGAGCACTTCCGTCATCTTCCCCAGCCTCGCTTCGTCCTTCGCGATCCGCGGCCTGGCGATCGTCATCGCCGCCGCACGCCGAAGCGGCCCCTGCGCACGAAAACGCCACGACAAGCGCGACCGAGCGAAGCCCCATACCGGTATCATGCCACGCCGCCGGCCGACACGGGGCCACGCAACAGGCGCCCGCGCCCGCAAACGCGCGGGCCCGTCACTCGCCTCGAGGCCCGCCCGGCGGGCCGTCCCGGTCCGGCGGGCCCCCGCCGGGCGATGCATCGAGGCCCGTAGACGCATCCACGACTTCAGCCGCGTCGATCTCCTCGATCGTCTCGGCGCGATCGATGCAGGCGAAGACGCTCGCCGCCCCGAGGCACGAGGAGGCCGAGAATACGGCCACGCCGAGCCAGCGAACGAGGCCGACGCCGGGTCGCGCGCGCGGAGGCGTCACTCGCTTAGCTCCTCGAGGCGCCGCTCCGCGTCGGCGAAAAAGCGCCCGCTCGGGTAGCGATCCAAGTACTGCGAAAGCAGCGCGGTCGCGCGGTCGCGCCGCCCGCGCTCAGCCTCGATCCGAGCCGCCGCGAACAGCGCGTTTTCTCCCGCGCGGAGCTCGCTGTACCGCTCGGCGACTTCGAGATAGCGCGCGGCGGCCTCCGGCCGATCGCCGCCGACCAAGGCGGCCTCCGCGAGCAGAGTCTCGGCCTCGGCGCGCTCGATCACGCTGAGCTCCAGCGCCCGAGCGTCCTCGATGAGCTCGCGCGCCGCGCCCACGCGCTCGCCAGCGAGCTCACCGCGCGCGCGCACGAGCAGCGTCGCGGCGCTCGCGGCCTCGGTGGCCTGGGGACCACCGGCTGGACCCTCGCGATCGGCGGCGTGATCCCCGGACGCCGCGCCGCCGGCTTCGGCCTGGTCACGCGCATCTTTCGAGCCCGGCAGCTGCCACGAATCGCCGGCCTCGAGCCGGTCGGCGAACACGTCGCCCTCGGGGCCCGTAACCTTCACCGCCCCCTGTTCGACCTTCACCTCGGTTTCGGTCACCTCGAACACGGTGCCCAGGACATGAGCCGAAAACTCGTCGGTCTCGATTCGAAATCCCGAGTGGTCGCCGCGCCGAACCTCGGCCCGCACCGTCCCGGCGTCCAGGCGCAGCATCTCCGCCTGTTCCGGCCACACCGCCAGCGAGCCGGCGGACAGCTCGAGCCGAGACAGCCCGACCTCGACCTTGGCCCCCTCGTCGGTCTCGAGCCGAGATCCCGGCTCCAGCGCGTCGCCGGGCTCGACCGGCACGCCGGCGGCGCGCAGATCGCCGGCGAAAAAGCGGGCCTCGGACGCCAAGTTAGCCTCGCCCGGGTCTGGCGCCGGCGGGCCCGCCGGCGCGGCCAGCGCGGCCGGCATCGCAGGCTCCTCCTCGCGCGGCTCGCTTGCCATCATCTCGCCGCCCCCGCCCCACCCGGCCCGATAACCGGCCACCCCGATCACCGCCGCCGCCGCGACCGCGCCGGCGAACACATACGGCACGAAGCGCGGCGCGGCGGGCGTGGCCGGAAGCTGGGCCTCGCTGCCGGCGTTTAACACGCGCGTAATCGCGCGAGCGTGCCTCGTTGGGCGATAGCGGTCGGCATCCTCGGCTGCCATCGCGGCCACAGCATCGAGCGCCCGCGCCTCCTCGCGGCAGGGCGCGCACGCCGCCAGGTGCTCCTCGAGCCAAAGCTCCTCGGCCTCGCGGAGCCCCGAACGGCGGCTCGTGTGCAGCCGCCGCGCGCGCGCGCAGCCCAGCCGGATCACCGCGAGTCCTCCTCATCGACCACGAGATCGCGCAGGAGTGGATCGCGGCGCGCCTTCTTCACGAGCGCGCGCCGCGCCCAAAACACGCGGGACTTGGTGGCCGCGCGCGTGGTCCCCATGAGCGCCGCGACCTCGTCTACCGGAAAGCCCTCGAACGCGTGGAGTACGAGAGCGAGCCGGCGCTTGGCCGGGATCTCTGCGAGATGATCGTAAACCCGCCCGAGCTGCCACTTGCGGTGGACCTGCCGGTCGATCGACGGCTGGGGCGACGCATGGGTCGACGCGTGGTGCGCATGATCGGGGCTCGCCTCGTTTTCGCCGGGCACCAACGCCAAAACGACGCGGCGCGTCTTCGGCGTTCGCAGCGCATCGCAGGCCACGCGCACGGCAATTCGCGTCATCCACGTGCGCAGGCGCGCCTCGCCCCGATAGCGGGGAAAGGCCGCCACCACCGCCATGAGCGTTTCCTGAAGAACGTCGTCTACGTCGGCGCGCGGACCGATGAGGCGCACGATCAGGCGCTCGAGATCCGGGGTGTACCGGGTGAGCACCTGCTCGAGCGCGTCTCGGTCACCGCGCCGACACGCGTCGACGACTTCTTGGCTCGGTTCCGCCGGGGCGCCGCCCTGTGCGCCGGCGCTCACGGAGAGCGCGTCCCGCGCCTCGGGCTGTCGCGAATATGGGGGTTTCACTGCGCTCGTCACACGCGTCCGCTCCGGGCGTACCGATTCGGTACCATCGCCTCGATCCCTCATCGTAGCGAACGCGCGAGCGACATGGAAGCGTCACGGCCACAGCACCACGACGCCGAGGCGCACTCCGAGACGCACTCGGCCCATATCCGAGACGAGATTCCCGCGAATCGCAAACTGCTGCCGGCGCATGGCGACTTCCGCGGAGCCCGCCGCACGGAGGGCGACCTGTGGGCTCAAATCCCACCGAAGCTCTGGACCGAATCGCACCACGGGAACGAGTCGCCGCACCGAGCCGGTTTCGCCCGTCGCGGCCCGCGCGTGAGCCGAAATCCGGCTGAGCCAAAGCGAAGAATGACCGCCCGCCGACAGCTCACCTGCCGGAACCAGGTAACGCCCACCAACGCCCGCCGACACGCCCGAGATCGCCACGGTCCCGGCGGGCGCCTGCACTTCCGAAGGGCTCGGGCGCCCGAGCGCGGCCACGACCTCGAGGCGCCTCGGGCCGCGCGTTTGCGCCACCCCAGCGGCACCGATCAGTTCGACCAGCGCACCGATGTTGCCCCCGACGGGCGCCAGCCCGAGCCCCGTAGACACGAGCGCATGTGACCGGCGCCGTAACGAGTGCGCGGCTGCGCTGCGTTCGTCTCCACTCGCGCCGTCCGAAGACGCCGACTCCGAGGTGCTCCCGTCGTCGGCGTCGTCCTCTGCACGGCGGGTGCGCCGCGCGATCTCCCCCATCGCCTCGCCGACGTCCAGGCCGAGCGCCCGCAGCGCCTCGGGTCCATCCCCGGCCGGGACCTTGGTCGTGCTCACGAGCTCCGGGTTTCCCCGCACCAAGCCCACGGCGTAGAGCGCGCGCTCGGCTGCCGGCGCGCCTTCCAAACCTTCCGGGGGCACATCGAGCCAAACCACCAGCCGCGCTCCTCGCCCAGAGGCCAGCCCCTTGGCCGACTCCACGCGCTCTTGCGGCGTGTGTCCGTCGAGCTCGGGGCCATCGGAGACCGCGGCGCGGCCCGAAAGCTGGATGGAGACCGTCTCGCCGAAGCCGGGTGGGGCCGGCACGTCGGGTGACGACGCGACGATCACGAGCGCCGAAGACGCCGCGGCGCTCGTCACCGAGCCGGCCGCCGCCACGAACAAGACCGCAGCGACGATGTGAGCGGCCCTAAAGAGACGGAGGGGCACCACGATCACCTACATACCATCTCGAGTCGGCGGCGCGTAAACCCGCCGAGCCCCCACGCGCGCAGAGCTTCGTAGAGGCCAGCAGGCACGCAGGCTTTTCGTGACCCCGCCCGCGGCGAAGCAAGACTGAGGCGGCCTCGGCGCGCCGCCTGCCGATCGGCTATGCTGGAGCCGGTGCGCGACGGAAACTGGATTTTCGGCTACGGCTCGCTGGTTTGGCGTCCCGCGTTTCGCTACGTCGAGCGCAGGCCGGGGCAGATTCGCGGGTATGCTCGCAGGTTTTGGCAAGCTTCGACCGATCACCGCGGCACCCCCGAAGCGCCCGGGCGCGTTTTGACCCTGGTCGAGGCCGAAGGTGAGCTGTGCGGCGGCATGGGCTACAGGGTCGATGACGCGGTGATGGCCGATGTTTTGACCGACCTCGATCACCGCGAAAAGAACGGCTATCAGCGCGTTTCGACCTCGCTTTATTTCGATCGCGAAAGCCGCGAGACCGCGGTCGCGCTCGTCTACATCGCCGGCCCGACGAACCCCCATTACACCGGGCCCGAGCCGGTCGAAGACATCGCGGCCATCGCGGCGCGCGCTCGCGGCCCGAGCGGCGAAAACCGGGAATACGTCCTCGAGCTCGCGCGCGCCCTCGAGCGGTACGGCTACCGCGACGAGCACGTGGAAGCCGTGGCCCGCGTCATCACGAACCGCGGCTGAGCTCAACCGGGCTGGCCGCTGGCTCGCCGTCCGGCGTCCCGGCCCGTCCCGGGGGCACACGAGCTCAGCGCAGCGCGCTCGCCGCCGCGTCGGCTATCCCGAACGTCGTGGGCAAACGCGCCCCGTCCACGCGCCGGAATCCCCCCTCGGGATCGGCCTGGTAAGCAGCTCGCGCCGCGTCAGGATCGGCGGCGAGCTCCCGCACGGCCGCCACGAACGCATCGACATCGTCGCGCGTGGAGTACACGCCGAGGGACGCCCGGACCATCCCGGGCGTCTCGGCGGCCCGCCCCTGGGCGCGCTCGTCGGCGCACGCCTCGAGCTGGGCGCGATCGACCCGCAAAAGGGCCTGCACGTAGGGCTGGGCGCAAAAGCACCCGTTTCGCACCGCGATGTTGTGGCAGTCGTTCAAATACGCCGCCACGAGCCCGTGCGGCAGCCCCGCGACGTTGAACGCCACGACCCCGGCTCGCGGCACCTGCTTCATATCGGTGCTCGCGTAGATCTCGACCCCCGGCACCGCCTCCAGCTCGCGCAAAAGCGCTTGCGTGAGCGCCTCCTCCTTGTCGGCGACCGCCTGCATGCCGACGTTCATCAGCAGCTCGGCGACCAGGCCCATCGCGATCGAGCCTGGAATGTTCGGGGTCCCCGCCTCCTCCCGCGCCGTGACCTCGTCTTTGAGCTCGAAGTCCTCCATCGACACGTAGTCGACCATGCCGCCGCCGATGTCGGTGACACAGCGCCGCCCCTCGAGCGTCGACAGGCTGCCGATCAGCGCCCCGCGGCTCCCTGGCGCGTACATCTTGTGGCCCGACAGCACGAGATAATCGATATCCTCGGCCGCCCGGTCGGTGCGGATCGCGACCGGCGCGTGCGGAACCCACTGGGCGCCATCGACCAGGATCTCGGCCCCTACTTCATGAGCCATTCGCGCGATCTTGCGCACGGGGTTTACGACCCCGGTCACGTTGGAGACACCGGTGATGGCGACGAGCCGAACGCGATGCCCATCTTCCTCGAGGATCCGCGCGAGGGCCTCGAGGTCGAGGGCTCCACTGTCCGGGTCGACGCCGACATCACGCACGTTGTGACGGCCGACCGCCTCCACCCACGGAAGCAAGTTCGAGTGATGCTCCATGTGGGTCGTGACGACGAGTGGGCG
This sequence comes from Nannocystineae bacterium, assembly GCA_007133195.1. Lineage (GTDB taxonomy): Bacteria > Myxococcota_A > Polyangia > Haliangiales > Haliangiaceae > SLNH01. The sequence continues at coordinate 55,620 of SLNH01000048.1, forward strand.
CGAAAACATCGCCTCCATCGCCTCGGCGCCGGCGCCGCCGAGCGCCTCCTTGAACGCCGACACCACGGCCGGAGGCGCGCCGTCGCGGAAGCGCTTGACGAGAGGCCTAATTTCTGGCGGGAACAGCGCGCGAGCCAGAAAATTGATCGCTCCGGTCGCCCCGTTGGCCGTGAACAGGACCACGTCTCGCGCGGGATCGTAGCCGACGAGCCGGCCGACGGCGTCGCGGCTGTCCTCGATCGCGCGCGTCGTGTCCCGCCCGGCCCGGTGAGCGTCGGTGTGGCTGTTGGCCGGCGCCGCTTCGAGATACGCCTCGAGTCCCCGCCACACGGCCCGCGGCATGAGCGCCGTCGCCGTCGTATCGAGGTAGACCCGCCTGCGCTCCTCGCTCCCGCCGCCCGGGCGAATCACGGGATCGCGCCGCTCCAAACTAAAGAAATCCCTCGAGAATGCCTCTAGGACCGATCGCTTTCGTGCCGTCATACTGTCCTCTCGATGCGCTGCGCTCGTTCGAGCGACCGCCCGCCCCAGCGCGCCAAATCCCTATCACACATCCCAGCGCCGCGCGAAGCAGGCGGCTCATCCCTGCGGCACGCACGCGGGCCGACCAGTCCCCGCGCACTCACGGCGGCGCCCGTTGCCCAGCGGAGGCACTGCGGGCCGCCCCCCGCAGATCGCGTTGCCCTTCCCGAGTGGAGGGGTTAGCGTGCGCCCATGCTCCACCCATGGCACGACCTCCCGTCCGCCCCCGCGACTCCCGACGCTGGGTTTTACGCCGTGATCGAGATCCCGCGCGGCTCGAAGGTGAAATACGAGCTCGACAAGGTCCACGGCGTGCTCAAGGTCGATCGGATCCTCCACAGCTCCGTGATTTACCCAGCGAATTACGGTTTCGTGCCCCGCACCTACTGCCCCGATTTCGACCCCCTCGACGTCCTCGTGCTCGCCAGCGAGCCCGTCGCGCCGCTTTCGATGCTCGAGGTGAGCGCGATAGGAGCACTCCGCATGCGCGACGAGGGCCTCGAGGACGACAAGTTGATCGCCGTCCACCTAGGTGATCCCGCGTTTTGCGACTACACGGACATCTCCCAGCTCCCACGTCACGTCGGCCGCGAGATCCATCGCTTCTTCGAGGACTACAAGGCGCTCGAGAACAAGGAGGTCGTGGTGGATCAGCTCCTTGGCTCGCAGGTGGCGCTGTCCATCCTCAAAGACGCGATCGAATTGTACGACCAGCAAAAGGATCTGCTGCGCGGCGCCTGAGGGGAAAAACCACGAGCCAACCCGCGCACAATTAGCTCTGCGTGGCCCGGCGCCCCTAAACGATGACGCACAAGTTATGCGTCCTAGGCGTGCATGTCTAAACCTTGGGCCGCCTGCGCTTTTTCCGGCGCGACAAAAACGATCGCCCTGGATCGACGAGCGCCCGCCCGCGCAGCGCCTGCCTGCCGAGGAGCATGCGAAACCCCATGACGTCGCGGCGCGCCAGCGTGAGCTCGATCGACCACCGGGCGCGTGGGAGCTGGATGTGCGTGATGATAACCGGCCTAAGCTCCTGCTCTCCGCCCGAATTTCTGACCCAGCGCTCCCCGGCGAGCGGCGCATCTGCGACGACCGGCCGGCTCGAGTCCCGCTGATAGGGATAAATGGTGAAGCGAACCCTTTCCTCTCCGCTTCCGTCGCGCGTTCGTTCGAGGTCGAACGCGTGAAGCGCCGACGAGCGCGCCCCCGTGTCGAGCTTGGCCTTGATCCTGTGAACACCCAGGTCCGGAAGCGCGATCCATTCTCGCCACCCCAGCGTGAGCTCTGGCTGAGAACGCATGCCCGGAGACTACCCCGAAGACCGTCGCCGCGCCGGTTCGCTGCGAGGACGCGTCGCGGGCGAGCCTTGGCAGCGGTGGCGAGGCATGACACCCTCCGCCCATGCGCGCTGCGTACATGAGCGTTTTGTTCGTCTGGCTCACCGCCTGCGCCGGGGCGACCGAAACCACATCCGAACCCGCACCATCGGCCGCGGCAGCGCCGCCGGAGGCCGCCGCCGAGTCCCAGCCGGGGACGGCGCGCGCAGACGACCGAGACCACCGCGACGACGAGCCTGCCGCAGCGACCGCCCCGCAGCCCCAAGCTGAAGACTCGGCGCGCGGTGAGGCGAACGGGGAAGGTGGTGCCGGGGAACCAGGAGATCGAGCCTCGGTGACCGAGGGAGGCCAGGCCACGACCCACGAGTTCGAGTGTGAGGACGCCCCTTTGCCCGACAGGCTGCGGGTGAGCTTCGAGCCGGGCGACAGCGCCCGCGATCTCGCGCTGTGGTACGCGAAAACGACGTGCGAGGCCGTCGAAGCGCCTCGCGACGCGCTCGCCCGGACGACGCACACCCGAACGGACGCGCTCGTGGGGCAGGGTGAGCTGTTTTCGTTTTTCGACTCCCTGCTGGCCGACGTGGGCATGGTCGCCCAGCCGAACCCAGACGGGGTCATTCTGAAAGACGACGGCGCCGGGGAGGCGCCGCGGCAGCGCGTGGTGCTGGCGCCCGCCGAGCGCGCTGGCGACGCGGCGGACGACGAGCCCGCGGACGACGACGACCAGCAGGAGGAGGTGTCGCCGTGAGCGCAGGTGCGCCGCCGCTTCCGAATTGGCTCGCGGCGCTTTTGCCCGCGGGCCTGTCCCGCGAGATCGTAGACACCGGCGGCGGCGGCATGCACGTCATGCAGCGCGGCGCCGGGCGGCCCGTGCTCATGCTGCACGGAAACCCCACCTGGGGTTTTCTGTATCGGCGGGTGGCCGAGGCCCTGGAGGGGGAGGATCTGCGCCTCGTGATTCCAGACCTCATCGGTCTGGGCTTTTCCGATAAGCCGCGGAGCGCGTCGTCCCACACCCTCGCGAATCACGCGACCTGGCTCGGCGAGCTCATCGACGCGCTCGACCTGCAGGACGTCGTCCTCGTGGTGCAGGACTGGGGCGGGCCGATCGGCCTCCGCGCCTTCGCCGACCGCCCCGATAGGCTCGCCTCGCTCGTGGTGCTGAACACGGTGGTGAGCGAGCCGAAGCCAAACTTTCGGCCCACCGCGTTTCACCGGTTCGCGCGCGCCCCCATCGTGAGCGACGCGGCGTTTCGGGTCCTCGGCTTTCCGCAGTCCGCGCTGTGGCTCGCCCAGGGCGATCGCCGCTCGATCCGCGGGCCGATCGCGCGCGCCTATCGCTACCCCCTGCGCCGCCTGCGCGACCGAGTCGCTCCGCTGGCGCTGGCGCGGATGGTGCCCGACTCGATGCGCCACCCCTCGTTGCCCGACCTCGCGCGCTGCGGCGAGCTGTTTACGTCGCTGCCCGGCCCGGTCGAGGTCGTGTGGGGCGATCGAGATCCGGTGCTCGGCCGGGGGCGCTCGCGCATCGAGAAGCTGCGGCCCGACGCCACCGTCACGCGGACGAACGCGGGCCACTTCCTGCAAGAGGAAGTGCCCGACGTCATCGGCGATGCGGTGCGCCGCGCAGCACGCGCGCCGAAGCGCGGCTAACGCGCGGCTGCGCCGGCGCGCCGCGCGACA
>SLNH01000492.1 GCA_007133195.1 Nannocystineae bacterium
CCAGCACAAACGGAGTGAGGCCAAGCGATCGCGCCTCCCGCGCCGCTTCGTCGGTTTTGCGCAAGGCCCACGCCGAATCGCACAGCCAGCTCGTCATCGACCTATGGCAGCTCGCCGACGAAGGTCGCCCTTTCGACGCGGCACGGAAGAAGGTGTCCATCGTGAGCATGCGGCCCTAGAGCCGTTGGGCAGCTCGGGTTCGCGGTCCTCCCGCTCGGGTCTGGTCCGGCCGACGCTCGGGAGTGGACGACGAAGCCAGGCCGAGTGAAACGCTCGCAGTCGGCACCGCACCGGAACCACTGTAAGGACGTTCGCGCTTCGCGTGGCGCCCGGCGTTCTCGACGACGCGGTATGCGCTGGCTAAACCTCGGGACGAAGGTCACCCTGGCCGGCCTGCTGCTGCTGTACGCACTCCGCCCGGAGCTCGAGCAGTTCGGCGGCAAGGTGATGCCGCTGCGTGCCGCCCTGTTTCCGGTCGCGGCCGCGCTCGTCGGATTGCTCTGGCTGTGCCGCGGCCGGCCGAGGCCCTATCCGCACCTACCGGACGCCCTGGTCACCCTCGCCACGGTCGTGGACTTCGGGGGTAACGCCGCAGGCTTTTACCGCTACGAGTACTTCGACCACGGCGTGCACTTCGTCAACATGGCGATCCTCGCAACGGCTTTCGGTCTGCTGATCGCCAACACGGTTGCCCCGCGTTGGGCCAAGGCGGGGCTCGTCCTCGGTTTCGGCGCGGTGCTGCACACGATCTGGGAGATCAGCGAGTATTGGCTCGCCGAGGCCTATGGCGCAGCGCTCGACGTCAGGGCGGTGACGACGATCTGGGACTTCACGGCCGGCCTGATAGGAACCACGATCGCGGCGACGCTCACGTACCTGTGGCTGTGGGACCGCGTAGACCTCGGCGGACGAGTGTTCGGCAGCGCCCGCGACGGCTCGTCGAGGCCTGAGGGCAGGCCTCACGCTCGCCGCTAAACGAGCTCTTGACCACGGGGCACTCCACGGCGAACCCCGCGCCGTAATGGGCTCGCATCCCGGCCCTCGCCGTTCCGCCGCGAAGGCCGGATCGAGGCTGCGTTCGGTACGGAGCCGTATTCGTTCGAAGCGGATCTGCCCCCCGGGCTGGTCATCGACGCGGAGCAGGGCGTCATCGCGACCGATCCCGAAGCGCCGGCTTACGTCGGTTCGTCACCCCTGGCGGTCGAGGTGACCGTCATCGACGAGGATGGCCACGAGGGAACCGCGAACCTCGAGGTCGAGGTAATCGGCATCGCGGACATGGACGTCGGCAGCCGCCATAGCTGCGCCGTCGACGACGAAGGCTTAGCTTGGTGCTGGGGGTTCAATGGCCAGGGGCGTCTCGGCACCGGGGAGGATGGGGAAGACCTCGAAGTGAGCGCATTTCCAAGACGCGTGGCGCCCGACGACGGCTTCGCCTTCGCGGCGATCTGGGCAGGCAACGCTCACAGTTGCGCGATCGACGAAGACCGCGACGCCAGGTCAGCGTATGCGCCGCCAGTGCTCGATCCGGTAGCGCGCGCCGCGCTCGCTCACATCGTCTAGAATTTCGGCCAGCTCGAATATCCGCTCGTCGATCGCCGGGAAGAACGCGTCGCAGTCGTAGTCGGCGAAGATGCGCGTGAGATAGATCCCGGCGCAGGCCTCGAGCTCGATCGCGCGGCGGTAGATCTGAGCGCCGCCGATCACGAACACGCGCCCGCCCTGCGCGCGCTCGCCGGCGAGGGCGAGGGCTTCCTCGAGGCTCACGGCCCGCAAAACGTTCGCGGGGAGCGGGTAGTCCGGGTCGCGCGTGACCACGACGTTTTTGCGCGCGCCGAGCGGCCTGTAGGGCTCCGGAATCGACTCCCAGGTGCGGCGGCCCATGACCACGGCGTTCTCCTGCGATGGGGGCGCGCCGTCCTCGTCCGCTCCGGTCGTGAGATCTCGGAAATAGCGCATCTCGCGAGGAAGCCGCCAGGGCAGCCGGCCGCCCTTACCGATGCCGAGGTTGCGATCGGCGGCGGCGACGAGGTCGAACGGAGGCAGGTGGGAGCTCATACGGCCACGGGAAACTTGATGAAGGGGTGGTGCCGGTAATCTACGAGCTCGATGTCCTCGAAGCCGATGTCCTCGAGCGGCACGTCGGCGATCCGCAGCGAGGGGGGCGGAAAGGGCTCGCGGGCGAGCTGCTTTTCCAGCCCATCTACGTGGTCGAGGTATACGTGAGCGTCGCCGAAGGTGTGGATGAAATACCCGGGCTCGAGCTCGCACTCCTTGGCCACCATCATGAGCAGGAGCGCGTAGGAGGCGATGTTGAACGGGACGCCGAGCGCCATGTCCGCCGAGCGCTGATAAAGCTGGAGATCCAGCCGGCGGCCCGATACGTAAAACTGAAACAAGATATGGCACGGCGGCAGCGCCATGCGCCCCAAATCCGACACGTTCCAGGCGCTCACGACGATGCGGCGGGAGGTCGGATCCCGGCGGATGAGCTCGATCGCGCCGCGGATCTGGTCGATGCCCTCTCCGTTCCAGTTCCGCCACTGATACCCATAGATGGGGCCGAGCTCCCCGTCGGCATCGGCCCAGAGGTTCCAAATCGGCGTGTGCTCGGCGAGGCCGTCGTGAACGTTCGTCGAGCCGCGCAGAAACCACAGAAGCTCGCGGACCACCGCCTCAAACAGCACCTTCTTCGTGGTGAGGAGCGGAAACCCTTCGCGCACGTCGAAGCGCAGCTGCGCGCCGAAGATGGAGAGCGTGCCCGTCCCCGTGCGATCGTCGCGGCGATCGCCCTTGTCGATGATGCGGCGAACGAGATCCAAGTAGTCCTGTTCCATACGCCGGCCGGGAGCGTACACCACGGCGCGATTTGGCATCGCGCCAGGCGCGTAGCGATCTTCGGCGGTGTGGAATGCCGAGCGGTGGGACAATCACCCACCTACCCATTGATCGATGACGATGAAACGCGTTTTCCCCCTCGCGTAATGCGCGGCGGGTGACGCGGCGGGTGCGCGCCGAGCGCGGAGGACCCGCGCGCGATCCCGACGTGGGCGGCCCGCGTGTTATCGTGATGAGCGCGTGTCGCGCTCGCGGAGGCTATCCCCATCCCGCCGAGCGCCAGCCTCGCGAACGACCGACTCCGAGCGCCGTCGCGATCGCCTATGCCGGACTTGCTCTACGGACCGAGCTTCACGCTGCTGGCGCTCGCGCTGATCAGCGCCGTGTTCGCCGCCGCCCTCGTGAGCCTCGCCCGCGAGCTCGGCTACGTAAAGGCCCTTGCCGACTATCTCGGCCACGACCTCGTCGCCCCCGAAGCCGGCGAAGAGGCGCCGCGGCGCGAGCCGAGCCTCCGCACCGAGAGCCTCCGCGACGAAGCCCAGGCCGTGCGCCGATCGCCGGATCCGGCCTGGGCGCAAAAGCAGATCCGCGCGTGGCAGATGCGCGCGCAAAGGCTCGAGCCGGCGCTGTCGTTTTGGGTCGATTTTTTGCGCCAGCTCGGGCTGCTCTTCACGGTGCTGGGCCTCGGCCTCGCGCTCGCGGGTGAGCGCACGGACGTCGAGGAGCTGCTCGCGCCGCTCGGCTTCGCGGTGTGGACCACGGTGGCGGGCCTGTTTTTCAGCATCTGGCTCACGGCGCAGTTCGGGATGAAGATGACGGTGTGGGCCGACACCTGTGAAAAGAACATCGAGGCGTGGAACGCCCGCCGGCTGGGCGCGCCTTCGGCGGCGGGCGAGCGCGCCCAAACCGGCGCGGCTTTGGCGCCGGGCGAGCGCACTGGGAGCGGCGGTGCGACGTGAGGCGCCGGGATACCATTCGCTACGGCTCGCTCACGCCGCTCCTCGACGTCCTGTTCATCTTGCTGTTCGCGGCGCTCATTCATGCGGCCGCCTCCGTAGAGCGTGCGCGCGGCGCCGCCGAGGCGCGAGCGGAGACCACAGAAGCTAGTGAACCGGAGCCAGCGGACGAGCCCAGCGGCGACGCGGACGAGCCCGGACCCGAGGATCTTTACGCCGAGGCGCGTCGCGAGCTCGCGCGGGATCTGGACGCGCGGCGGGTCACCTATGCGCGGGTGTCCGAGGGTGGCGTGCTTTTGGCCCTCGAAGAAGCCGGCGCCGGCGGCGAGCATCCGGCTTCGCGCTACGAGCTCGAGGTCTCGCTCCTCGAAACGGTGCCCGATCCCGACCGGGGCGTGGTCTATCTCGGCGAGCGCGTGCCGGAGCTGCGCCTTTGTGCGCTCGTGAGGGAGCATCTGGGTCGCGACGACCTGGAAGGCGATCTCGTGATCGTCGCGCCCAAGGCCCCGCTTTCCGATCTCAAGTTCGCGCTCGTCCGCGGCCTGCGCCGTGACCAGGAGCGATGCATGCGCGACGAGGGCGCCCTCGCTGTCGTCGTCGATCCCCACCGCGCGCTCGAACAGAGCGAAGAGAGGTCGCCGTGAAGCGAACACGCGCGAAATTCGGGCTCAAAAAGTGGCTTGTGCTCGCGCTCCTCGCCGCCGCGGCAGCGCTTTATTTCCAGCGCGGCGGAGACTTCGGGTTCCTCGCCGAGGGGATGAACTGGGCGCGCGATACCGCGGGCTCGGTGGCGGCTGACGACGAGCGCCCCGGGGACAGCGCCGGCGACGAGCCCTGCGAGCTCCGGCTGGCCCGCGAAGGGCTCGAGCTCGGCGGCGAGCGCGTCGAGCGCGAGGAGGCCGTGGCCGCCTGCGAGCGCGCGGGCGAGGCGGCGCTCTCCGTCACCGGTGACGCGCGCTACGGCGAGTACGAGCGCGTAAAAGAGGCCCTCGAGGCCGCTGGTATCGACGTGACCCTACGCTGATCGGCGCGCGCCGACGCCCGCGAAAAGCGGCCCACCGGCGCCCGCGAAAAGCGGCCCATCGGCGCCGCCCCCGACCACCCGCGCCTCGCGACCCCGCGCGCCGGCCGAAGCGGGGGACGCGCCGTGCCCTAACCGAGGCCACATCTGCGGAATGACGGGATAATCCTGCCTCAGCGCGGCTTTGACTCGGGGGGGCGCCTCGGGTAGTGTCCGCCCACGATGGCAACTGGTAGATCCACGGGACTCGATCGCGACGAACTGGCGGAGTGGCTCGACAGCCTCGAATACGTCGTTGAGGATCACGGGCCCGAAGCGGCCCACGAGCTCCTCGGCGTCCTCGCCAGTCGGGCGAGCCAACGCGGCGTCAAGCCGCCGTTTCAGCGCGAGACGCCCTACATCAACACGATCCCGCGGAGCGAGGAGCCCCGCTATCCCGGCAGCTGGGAGATCGAGCGGCGAATCAAGAGCATCATTCGCTGGAACGCGATGGCCATGGTCGTGCGCGCGAACCGCGCCCACGACGGCATCGGCGGCCACATCTCCAGCTACGCGTCCCTCGCCACGCTGTTCGAAGTGGGCTTCAACCACTTCTTCAAGGCGAAAAACGGGGACCAAAACGGCGACTTCATCTACTTTCAGGGCCACGCGTCGCCCGGCGTGTACGCGCGCGCGTTTCTCGAGGGGCGCCTGGACGAGAGTCACTTGAAGCTGTTCCGCCAGGAGGCCAACCAAAAACCTGGCTTGTCGTCGTACCCCCACCCGTGGCTCATGCCCACGCTGTGGGAGTTTCCCACGGTGTCGATGGGCCTCGCGCCCATCATGTCGATCTACCAGGCGCGCTTCAACCGCTACCTCCACGACCGCGGGCTCAAGGACACCTCAGACACCCACGTATGGAGCTTCGTGGGCGACGGCGAGATCGACGAGCCCGAGTCGCTCGGGGCCATCTCACTGGCCTCGCGCGAGGGCCTCGACAACCTGATCTGGGTCGTCAACTGCAACCTGCAGCGGCTAGACGGGCCGGTGCGCGGCAACGGCAAGATCATCCAAGAGCTCGAGACCGTGTTCCGCGGCGCCGGGTGGAACGTGATCAAGGTGATCTGGGGCGGGGACTGGGACCCCCTCCTCGAGGCCGACGACACGGGGCTCCTCGTCCGCCGCATGGACGAGGCCTTGGACGGGCACTACCAAAAGTACACCGTCGAGGACGGCTCGTACGCCCGCGAGCACTTCTTCGGCAAATACCCCGAGCTCGCAAAGCTCGCCGAACACTTGACCGACGAGCAGATCCGCCGCCTCACCCGCGGCGGGCACGACTCGCGCAAGGTCTACGCCGCCTACAAGGCCGCCGTGGACAACCAAAACGGCCCCACGGTCATCCTCGCGAAGACCGTGAAGGGCTACGGGCTCGGCGAAGCGGGTGAGGGCCGAAATGTCACCCACCAGCAGAAGAAGCTGAACTACGAAGAGCTCCGCGAGTTCCGATCGCGGTTCGGGATCCCCATCGGCGACGACCGCATCGACGAAGCCCCGTTTTACAAGCCCGACGAAAACAGTCCCGAGATGACGTATCTGCGCGAGCGGCGGGAAGCGCTCGGCGGCTACGTGCCCGGTCGTACGTCGAGCGTCGAGCCGCTCGAGATGCCGCCGCTCGAGTTTTTCGGGGAGTTTTTGCGCGGCAGCGGCGATCGCGACGTGGCCACGACGATGGCGTTCGTGCGCTCGCTCGGCCAGCTCATGCAGGACAAGACGATCGGCGAGCGGGTCGTGCCCATCATCCCCGACGAGGCGCGCACCTTCGGGATGGACGCGCTGTTTCGCAAATACGGCATCTACTCCCACGTCGGCCAGCTCTACGAGCCGGTGGATAAGCAGTCGCTGCTTTACTACCGCGAGGCGGTAGACGGCCAGCTCCTCGAGGAGGGAATCACCGAGGCCGGCGCCATGTCGTCGTTCGTCGCCGCGGGGACGGCGTATTTGAACCACGGCGTCCAGATGTTGCCGTTTTACATCTTCTATTCGATGTTCGGCTTCCAGCGCATCGGCGACCTCATCTGGGCGGCCGCCGACTCACGCGCCAAGGGTTTCTTGCTCGGCGCCACGGCCGGGCGGACCACGCTCGCCGGCGAAGGGCTCCAGCACCAAGACGGCCACAGCCACATCCTCGCCACCACCGTGCCCACGGTGAAGGCCTACGATCCGGCCTGGGCCTACGAGGTCGCGGTGATCCTGCAAGACGGCCTGCGCCGCATGTATCAGGATGGCGAGACCTGGATCTACTACGTCACCTTGTACAACGAGACCTATGGCCAGCCGGCGATGCCCGAAGGCTCCGCGGAGGGAATCCTCGCGGGCATGTACAAGTTCGCGAGCAAAGACGCCGGCCGCGCGGGCGCCCGCCCGCAGCTCCTCGGCAGCGGACCGATCCTCCGCGAGGTGCTTAGAGCGCAAGAGATCCTCGCCGAGCGCTACGATGTCGGCACCGACGTGTGGAGCGTCACGAGCTACAAAGAGCTACGGCGCGACGCGCTCGAGGTCGAGCGGTACAACTGGCTCCACCCGGACGAGACGCCGCGTAAGAGCTATCTCGAGCGCGTTCTCGAGGGCGTGCGCGGCCCGTTCATCGCGGCGAGCGACTACATGAAGCTCGTGCCCGAGCAGATCGGCCGCTGGCTGCCCGGCGCGCTCGTCCCGCTCGGCACCGACGGTTTCGGGCGCAGCGACACCCGCGAAGAGCTCCGCCGGCATTTCGAAATAAGCGCCGAGCACATCGCGTTCGCCACCCTCTCGCAGCTCGCCCACGAGGGCGCCTTCGACCGGGCGAAGCTGAAATCGGCGATCGAAGCCCTCGAAATCGATCCCGAAGCGATCGATCCTGTCGTCGCATAGCATAGTGGGATGGGCGCCCGGCGCCGCGCGGCCGCGCCGCGGGGACACGCCCGACCTGCCGCCTCCCCTCCCCTTCCGAATCACACACCCCAACGTGCGAACGAGAGAGCCATGATCGAGTTCAAGGTCCCCGACCTGGGCGAAAACATCGACAGCGCGGAGGTCCTCAAGGTCCTCGTGAGCGAGGGCGACACCGTCGAGGCCGAGCAGCCGGTGCTGGAGCTGGAGACCGACAAGGCCGCCTTCGAGGTGCCCACCGAGCACGCCGGCACGGTCACCAAGGTGCACATCAAGCCCGGCGACTCGATCGCGGTGGGGCAAACGGCGCTCACGATCGAGGCGGGGGAGGGCGCCGGGGCCGGCAAACCCGCGGCCGACAAGCCGGCCGCCGCACCCGCGGCGCCGGCCGAAGCGAAGCCCGACGGCGCGGCCGAGCGTCCCGATGGCGAGCGCGACCGCGAACGCGAAGCG
>SLNH01000187.1 GCA_007133195.1 Nannocystineae bacterium
CCCTTGCCGCCGCCGCCGCCGCCGCCATTACCCGCCGCCCCGCCGGCTGCGCCCATGCCGCCGCCGCCGCCGCCGCCGTTGCTCCCCGAGCCGCCGTCGCCACCGAGCCCGCCACCGCCCCCGGCGCTGAAATCACCGACGCCGCCGTCGCCACCTCGCGCCGTGTTGTCGGTCAGGGTGACGCCCTCGAGGTCGAGGCTGCCCTGATTGAAGATCGCGCCGCCGAGCCCGGCGCCACCGCCGCTGGTTTGACCGGCATCTCCCCCCCGCGCGACGCCACCTCGGAGGGTGAGATCGCGCAGGGTCAGCGATCCCGGCGACAACGTGGGCGTATTGCCGGCGATGAAAAACAAGCGAAACGCGGGCGCGCTACCGGCTCGCATCAGCGTCGCGCCGTTGCCGCGGATCTCGATATCGCTTGTGATCGGCGGCAGCCCGTTCGGGCCATACCAGTTATTGTCCACCTCGGTGAGCACGTAGAGCTCGGGCGATAAGACGATCACATCATCGCCGTCCCCCGCGGTGCAGCCGCCGATCGCGCTGTTGGTATTGGCCGACGCGATCGCCTCGCTGAGCGAACATTGCCCGTCGTCGTTGAAGCCTTCGTCCGTGGTGGTCACGACGATGGTCGCCGCGGCGGCGTATCGCGGGGCAAAACCGATCGCCACGGCACATGCCGTTGCGATTACAAGAGAAATTCGGAGCATCGACATCTCGCTGGGGGAATGAGGCAAGGGCACCATCTAGTTGACCTGACGCCGGGTGCGAAGCGGAGGTCAGAACCTCGATAATGCATCGGACTTACATCACTTGCATACGCTCGCGCGCAGAAGTTGGCGATTTGCGCACGCGAAGCAGGGGATCACGCGTGGCGCGCCTCTGGGGGGTGGGCGGATGTAATTGTGGAGAGGATGCAGCCATCGAAAGACCGGGCAGGCTTTCGCCGGAGATCCACAGCCGGGTCCGTTAAGAGCTCGCGCCCGATCGCGTCTGCGCGATAAGCCAGAAAGTTAGCCCGGAGGCCGTCGTTTACATCGTCCGGCTGCTTGGGGAGCAGCGTCCGCCGCGGGGCATGGTGGTGTCGCCCCATGCACGGTTACCGGTCAGCGCGCTTGAGCGATCGCTGCGTTGACGACGATCGGGAGGGATCGTTTTGTCATCGTGATGTTGCGAGCATGTCCAAACCCCGCCTCGCTCGCCCGCTATTGCTCTATGCGAACGCCGGCAACGCGGCGCTTAGTCAAGCGCTCGCACCGGCGCCGGACAGCGCGCCTTAGGAATGAACACCATGAACAGCCGATTCGAACGCGTCATCGCACGCCTACGCTACCGCCCCGTTTTCGAGATTCTCGCGCCGACGGTCGTCATGGCGGGGATAGGCCTCGCGGCAGCCGGGGTGGGAACGGCCGGCCAGCCCATCGTTCCCACCGACGTGGACGGCCCGCCGCGCGCAGAATGCGTCCACTTCGCCGAATCCAAAACGGCCGACAGCTGAGCGGGTGTCAGCGTAGGCCACGGGGCTACCGTTGCCGGAGCCTTCGGGCTCGCTCGCGCGTGCGGTGCTTACGTTCGGCCTGCGCCTCGTCGAGAGACCGGAAGCGACGCAGCCCGCGCGGCGGGTCCGGGGAGAAGCGCATATGAGCCCGCGCCCATGCCGCGGCGATCCGCGTCATCAGTTCGGAGGGCGGAGAACGCGGCGGGCGTGGTTGGTCGAAGGCGCTTCGGTAGCGTTCAATCGGCATCATCTTCTCCGAGCTCGAACGCCTCGCGCAGCGCCTCGGCGTCAGCGCGATCGATCGGGCGCACGGTGTTTCGCTTCAGCCGGAACAGGGACTGCGGGGTGGCGACTCGGATCTCGACGTCCCCGACATGAACCACCTCGGCCTCGATGCTCTCAAAGTCCGCGAGGTCCCCCAAGCGCGTGAGGATGTCCAGGTAAAGATCGCCCTGAGGTGGGCCGTAGCGAACAGCCGGATAATCTCCCAGTAGGTCCTCGGCGGTAACCCGATCGATCTCCGGGTCACTCCAAATCGACCGCAGAGCTGACTTAAGGCTTTCGATGTTCTTCGCCGTCGGGGCAACGACCAGGTCGAGATCCTCGGTAGCTCGGACCAGACCGTGGATGTTCAAGGCCCCGCCGCCGATCAGGACGTACTCGACGCCGTGTCGGTTCAGCGCGTCGATGACCGCCAGCAATTCCTCGACGTACCCCACGCGTGCCGATCGTAGCACGCGGTCCCGGAGATTCCCGAGCTCCGGGGCGGCCGGCAAGGGCGCTTCGGACGAGGACCCCTCCGTGATGCTCCGTTGAAATGGCGGGCTGAGCGCGCGAGCCAGGGGATCGCCTCGCGGGGTGGGTAGATACGGGGTAGGGATGAAGACCAACGCCTCGTTCGGGAACTGCTACGCGCGCGTCACCCGAGGGTCACCGAATGGGGCTTATGGTCCAGGCCATGCCTCCCCGGCGAAGCGGAGCGCGGCGAGCCGCCGGTCTCTTCGCGGCGACGATCGCGCTCGCGCTGGGATGCGCGGTCGAGGACTCGGGTCCACGCGCGGGATGGCTGCGCCACACCCTCATTATCGACAACCAGCCCTTCCTCGATCGCGAGCCGGAGCTCACGAAGGGAAAGTTCGCGATCATGGCAGACGATCTTTACCGCTTCGTCCGCGGCACGGCGGGCCAATACGCCCGAGACGTGATGATGCCGGGGGGCGCGGGGCGCATGCCCAGCGACTACGAGAGCGCGAAAACGCGCACCGTAGCGATCACCGGGGATCCCCACCCCGAGAACATCGGCACGTATCGGCGCGCCGACGGCGAGGTGACTCTCAACTACAACGATTTCGACGGCGCGACCTTCGGCCCCTACACATACGATCTGCGCAGGCTCGCCCTCGGCCTGTGGTTCGCCGGAATCCGTGCGAACCTCGAACTTGAAGAGCTGGGCGGGGCAACGGCGTTTTCCGATGATGTCAAAGCAGACGCCGTGCGGGCCGCGGTACGCGGCTACGTCGACGAGATCGAGCGGGCCGAGCGCGGCGAGCCGGCGCTCGAGGTGACGAAGGACCGCTCGTTTGGCGCCATCGCCGGCGAGTTCCTAGAGCGCGCGACCGAGCGCGGCGGCGAGCGCGACCGCCTCCGCACCTACTCGCGTGCCGAAAGCGCCCGGCGCCTCACGATCGGAAACGTCGAGCCGCCCCGAGAGATCGAGATCGGAGACCACACCCACGCGGTGTGGGAAGATACGGTCGAGGAGATATCGGATGTGGAGGCCGAGCGCGTTCGCGGCATGCTCGCCGGCTACGCCGCCTCGCTCGAAGACGAATCCGCCGCCGCATTCGTCGCGCGCGCCGAGATCTTGGGGATCGGACGGCGCCTTGGGGCCGGCGTGTCCAGCTACCCGAACCGGCGCTACTACGTGCTCCTCGGCGAACGCGGCGGCGCCGACCCGGCGGACGCGGTCCTTTTAGACTGGAAAGAGGTCATCGACGCGACCGAGCTTCCCGGCCTCGAGATCTTCCCATCGCACCCCTATACAACGAACGCCGAACGCATCGTCTCGCAACGGCGCGACCTTCAGGGCTCGCCACAGGTGCCGGCGCACGACGTTTGGCTCGGGGTCGCCGCGAGCGGCGCGGACAGTTTTCGGGTCGCCGAGCGAAGCGGCTATCAGCGCGGTTTCTCGGTGGACCGGCTCGCCCGCGATATCGACGAGGGTGACGTCGTGCCGGCCGATTTCACGGCCTATGCGAGGCTCGCCGGCATGCTGCTCGCCCGCAGCCACGGCGCTGCGCCCGGGCTTGGCCGGGAGCCCTCAGGCCCCGCCATCGCGGAGGCGATCGGTGGCGACAGGGCGGGCCTCGCCGAGGAGACGCTCCGCTTCGTGGAGCAGTATGCCCCGGTCGTGCTTCGCGACTTCGAGCTGTTTCGCGAGGCCGTGGCGGACCACGGCTTCGATCTCGGATATCGATCACCATGAAACGCCTCGTTCTATCGATCTTGATCGGGCTCGCCTCGGCCAGTGCCGCATGGGCCGAGGAAACCGCGCCCAGCCCGGATGCGGCCGAGGGCGCGGAAGACCAAACGAGGGGCGAAAGCGCGCCTGGCGACGGCGTCGCCGACAGCCCGTCCGGATCGTCGCTTTGTGACGAACGCGATCGGCTCCAGGCCGCGGCGTGGAGCGCAGCCGAGCCGCGTTGCGCGCGGGTCACGGGACAAGTGTTCGCGGGGTATCGCGACGGCAGCGTGGGCGGCGAGCGCGGCAGCGAGTTTTCGATCGATCGGGCCGAGCTCGCTGGGGCGGCGAGCTGGCGCGCTTCGGAGCGCCTGCGCGGCGGAGTGCGCGGGCGGCTACAAGCCATCCGCTCCGCGGGACCGCAGAGCCTGTTTGGCATCGACGGCGACTCGATCGTCATGCGTGTGATCGAGGCCTATGGCCAGGGAGGAATCCGCTTCGATGCCACTTATGTCCGGGCGCGACTCGGACTCGTACCCGAACGCTGGCTCGAGCTCGTGGAGCAAGGCTACGAGCTCCGCGCCCTCGGCCCGCTCGCCTCGGACCAGCCCTTTTTCGAGCGCGCCGATCTCGGCGCCACGATATCCGCGCTCGCGTGGGACGGGCGGCTGGGGGTCGATATCTCCGTGGTAAACGGCGAGGGGCCGGCCCAGCGCGAGCAAAATCTGGGTAAAAATACGACGGGCATCGTCACGCTCCGGCCGATCGTGCGGGACGCGCTCACGTGGTCCGCCCACGTCGGCTACCGCGACGGCTCCACGGGCGTCGCGAGCGGCCGCGATCACCGGCTGGCGTTTGCCTCTACTTTGCGCACGCCGCGCGCCACGGCCGGAATCGAGTTCGTACGCGCCTTCGGACTCGAGGACCAGGCCGATCGACGCGCGCAGGTGACGAGCGCTTGGGCGAGCGCGCGCGCCCTGCCCTACGCGGGCTTGGCGGGCAGAGTCGATCGGATCGACCACGATCTCGACCTGGCCGACACGAGCGCGTATCGCATCACGGCGAGCGTGTTCGGCGATCTGCTCGCTCCCGGCGGCGAGGCTGAGCACCGGCTTCGGCTCTATCTCGCATACCAACATGAGCGCTTCGGCGACAGCGCCGGCGCCGTCGCGGGCGCACCCGAGGCCCTCGATGTTCACCGCGCGCTCGTGCAGCTCGACGCACGTGGCGCGTTTTACAGCTCTCAAAGGGAGTGAGATCGTATGGACGCTCGTTCGCAATGTTTTGGACCAAAGCCGCGCGCACTGGCTGCGGCTGTCGCCGGCGCTCTCGTTGGCGGGGCGCTCGTCGCGTGCAGCGGGGCCAGCGGAAGCGAAGCGCCAGACGCGCGCTCTGACAACGACCACGACGCGAGCACGGGAGACGAAAATGGCGGCGAGGCCGAGGTCGACGCGCAGCCTCCCGACGCGGGCGACGATGGCGCTGACGAGGTCGTGCTCTTTCACGAGGACTTCGATGATCTCGCGGGGCGCTACGAAACAGGGGACTCGTTCGGCGCCTGGACGGTGATCGCGGCCGTCGAGGACGCCGTGGTCGCGAGGGCCGCCGACGAGGACATCAGCGCCGTAGCCGGCGAAAACGTGTTTGGCTTTTCCGAGTACGAAAGCGAATCCGGGTTTGGGGACAGCCGGCTCGATCGATGTGAAGAGTTCGATCCCGCGCGCGCTTTGGCCTTTGATTACCAGGTGTACGCTGACCTCGACGACGGCACGCCGGACGACAAGTTTCGAGTACGCGTAAATCCGAATTTTTACGTGGATCTCGAGACCTGTGAGGCCGACGTGGCGGCCCGCGAGACCGATCAGCGTCTCGAACACGAGGGCGCCTGGTATAACGAGGACTGGGACGTTGGGCTATTCACAGCCGCCGTGTCCGCGGGCGAGTGGGCGCCTATGACCGAGGCGAATGACGGCATCGGCGAGCCGATGGAGATCTCGCCCGAGCGCCATCCGCCGGGCGCCACGGCGGTGCGCTTCAGCATTAGGCTTCGCGACCGAGCTTTCCCAGAGGATGACTCGCGGCGCCTCTACGTGGACGACATCCGTCTGGTCCAACCGGGCTCATAAGCTTGGGCCAGGTCTGCCCCCCGCCCCGCCGCGGCCCGCTCCGTCCGGTCGGGCTGGACGATGTTAAACAGGATGTGGCCTCGGCCGCGGCACTTGCCGCGACCTCGGCCACGCTCCCCGAACTAGCCCCAGCGGGCGCCTGAGCCCGACGCGCGGGGGATCGCAAGGGCGTAACCGAACGGTTCGTACCGATCGGGCGCACCTTGCGCCGACGTCGGAGGCAGTCCCCTCGCCACCGGGGCCAGGTGGACACGACCGTCACGCCGCTCGCGACCCGATTCGCCGTGCGTGATGGCCTTGCTCACGAACATAGCTTGCCCCGGGTGCGTGACGGCGGCGGCGCAGGTTCGTGATGGTTCCGTGACGATTCCTGCGAGTTGCGGTCGTCACCCTCCTGTGACATCTCTGTGGCTCGGCCGTTGCGCGCGCGTAACAGGCGCTGGATACCCTTTACAGCGGTCTAGCGGCGACTGATACGCGCGCAGCGGGCCGTCTTTAGATGTCGAGTTCACCCGACCACAATGGGCGCAATGCCGGGCGCGCGCCAGCTAAGCGTGGCGCTGCGCAGACCGATTTGGAGCGGCCAGGGCTCTATATCAATCGGGAGCTGTCGCTGCTCCAGTTTCAGCGGCGAGTGTTGGCCCAAGCCCAGGATCCCGCCACGCCGCTCCTCGAGCGACTGAGGTTTCTCACCATCGCCAGCACCAATCTCGATGAGCTCTTCGAGGTCAGGGTGGCGGGCCTGATGGAGCAAGAGCGGCTCGAGATGGCGTCGGTGACGAGCGACGGTCTTACGCCGGTGGAGGTACTTCAGGCGTTTTCCGAACAGGCGCACGCGCTCGTCGCGGAGCAATATCGGATTCTGAACGAAATTCTCCTCCCCGCGCTCGCGTCCGAGCACATTCGGATCCGTTCAGCCGGGGAGTTGGGCGCCGAGCAGGCGAAGTGGGCGAGGCGTTACTTCATGCGCGAGGTCCTGCCGGTTTTGACGCCGGTCGCCCTCGATCCGGCGCACCCCTTTCCGCGGATCATCAACAAGAGCCTGAACTTCATGGTGCGGCTCGAGGGCGCCGACGCGTTCGGGCGAACGAGCGATCTCGCCGTCATTCACGCCCCCCGCTCCTTGCCGCGGCTGATCGCCCTGCCGGGGGGGCGGTGGCACGATTTCGTCCTGCTCTCCCAGGTGATCGAAGCGCATGCCGGGGAAGCGTTCCCGGGGATGTCGGTCATCGAGTGCCATCCATTTCGCGTGACCCGAAACAGCGATCTGTGGGTCGACGAAGAGGAGGTGGACGATCTCCTGCGCGCGCTCGAGGGCCAGCTCCCTCGCCGGAACTACGGGGCGGCGGTGAGGCTCGAGGTGCGGCGCGATTGCGCCCCCGAGATCTCAGAATTTTTGCTCGAGGAGTTCGAGCTGTCGTCGAGGGACCTTTACCTCGTGGACGGCCCGGTAAACCTCCACAGGCTCGCCGCCGTCTATGACCTCGTTCAAAACGCGGAGCTGAAATACCGCCCTTTCTCGCCGCGAGTGCCACCCCCCCTCGCGGCGGAGCGCGACGTCATGGACGTGCTCCGCCACCGCGACATCCTCCTTCACCACCCCTTCGATTCGTTCGTCCCGGTCGTCGACCTCGTGCGCCAGGCCGCATCGGATCCCCACGTCTTGGCGATCAAGCAGACCCTTTATCGCACCGACGCCGCGTCTCCGATCGTCGAGGGGCTCATCGACGCGGCCGGCGCCGGCAAGGAAGTCACGGTTATCGTCGAGCTCCGCGCACGATTCGACGAGGCGGCCAACATCGACCTGGCAACGCGGCTGCAGGAGGCCGGCGTCAACGTGGTCTACGGCGTGGTGGGGTACAAGGCCCACGCGAAAATGCTCCTCGTGGTGCGCCGCGAGGGGCGCAGGCTGCGCCGCTACGTCCAGCTCGGGACCGGCAACTACCACACGCGCACGGCCAAGGCCTACACGGACCTTTCCTATCTCACGAGCGCTCCCGACATCGGAGAGGACATCCATCGGCTGTTTCTTCAGCTCACTGGTCTCGGCAAGGCCACGCGGCTCAAAAAGCTCCTGCAGTCGCCGTTTACGCTACACAAGCGGCTCGTCCGGCTCATAGAGCAGGAGGCCGAGCGGGCGCGCCGCGGGGAGCAGGCGCGGATCATCGCGAAGATGAACCACCTGAGCGAGCCGCGATTGATGCGCGCGCTGTATCGCGCGTCCGAGGCCGGGGTGCGAATCGATCTCATCGTCCGCACCGTGTGCTCGCTGCGGCCCGGCATCTCGGGCATTTCCGACAACATCCGGGTGCGCTCGATCGTCGGCCGGTTTTTGGAGCACAGTCGCGTGTATTACTTTTACGCTGGCGGGGATGAGCTGGTTTTCGGATCCAGCGCCGATTGGCTCGAGCGAAACATGCTGCGGAGGGTAGAGGTCGCGTTTCCCATCGAGGATCCGGAGCTCAAAGCGCGCGTCCTGCAAGATCTCTTACTCACCTACCTCGAGGACAACACCCACACCTGGGCGCTCGAGGCCGACGGCTCCTATCGACGCCTCAGCCCCGGCTCGCGCCGAGCCCACGAGGCCCAGCGCGAGCTCTTGACGCGGGGCAGCCGGTGATCCTGTTACTCGACGACGAGCTCGATGCCGACCCGCGCGAGGTGCTCCACCTCGTCGTAAAGGTCGGCCTTTGTAAGCGGGTGGTCATCTAGCCACCCCGGGGGAAAACCGAGCCGCAAGCGATCCCCTTTGGCCGCGGCGACTATCTGCGGCGCGTCTTCCCGGCTCCGGCACAAAACCACCGCCAGGCGGACAAGGGCGCATAGTCGGCGCAAAGCCACGCCCGACCAGGGGGGAACACTCTCCAAGGTTTTCGGCGAGAGCTTGCGGCGGTGGCCTAGCACCAAGTTCGCCAGGATGTCCTGCTCCTGCGCCGAAAATCCGGGGAGGTTCGAATAGCGGATGAGGTACGCGCCGTGCCGGTGGTGTCCCTTGTAGGTGACGGCGAGGCCGAGCTCGTGAATGCGGGACGCCCAGGACAGGAGCGGACGACCGCCCTCGAGGTTCCACGGCGCGCTCACCTGGCCGAATACGCTCATGGCGGCCTTTTCGACACGGCGCGCCTGCGCGTCGTCGATCCGGTAGCGGTGGGCGAGCTCGTCGATGCTTTTGGAGCGCAGGTCCTCGTCGTGGACCCGCCCGCGCAGATCGTAAAGGACGCCCTCGCGGAGCGCGCCTTGGGACACCTTCATGTCGCCTACGCCGAGCTCGCGAAACACGGCGAGGAGGATCGCCAGGCCGCCCGGAAGCACCGGGGCCCTGTCGCGAGACAGGCCCGCGAGCGAGAGCCGATCGATCGAGCCCGCGCGGACGAGGGCTTTGCGAAGCTTGCGGAGGCCGCGCTCGGTGATGCCGTAGGCGCTGCAATTCATCGCCTGGAGGATCCCCTCCACCGCCTTGATCGTCCCCGACGCTCCCACGCTCTCGCTCCAGCCCCGCTCGCGGAAGCGATGCGCGAGGGTGGCGACCTCGCGACGTGCGTGGAGCTCGGCTCGCTCCATGCGGGCGCTATCGACTACCCCGTCGCCGAAGTAGGACGCAGACAGGGAGACGCAGCCCACCTCGAGACTGTGGATCTCGAGCGGCTCGTTGGCGCCGCCGAGGACGCATTCAGTGCTGCCGCCGCCGATATCGACGACGAGGCGGCGCGACGCCGGCTCGGTGAGATCGTGCGCGACGCCGAGGTAGATGAGTCGCCCCTCTTCGTAGCCCGACAGAATGTCGATCGGGTATCCGAGCGCCTCGCTCGCTTGTGCCAAAAACGCGCCGCCGTCGCGCGTCTGGCGCAGCGTGTTCGTCCCCACCGCCCGCACCTGCGAGCTCGGGATGCCGCCGAGGCGCTGGCGAAATTCGCGAAGGCAGGCGATCGCGCGGGATCGAGAGTCGTCCGCGAGCTGCCCCTGGCTGTCTATGCCCGCGGCGAGCTGCACCCTGGTGCGCAGGCTATCCATGACCACGAGCCCGGCGGGAGAGTCCGCCGCGATCACCATATGGAAGCTATTCGAGCCGAGGTCTACCGCGGCGAGCATGGGGCTCGCGCTCTCGGTCGATTGTCGTTTCGCTCTGCGGGCCTTCACTCTCCCCGAGTCTACACTCCCGCGGACGCAATGCGTGCGCCGCGAAACGCGCTGGCGAGTGACAGGATGGTGACAGGCCAGCCGCTGATTTCGCCTCGGCTATTCGATCTGCCAGCGCGCCGGCCGCCGCTCGGTCACTCGCTCCAAAGCGCCTCCGCGGCGCCTTCAGGGCGCTCGATGTCGAGCAAGCGTGCAAGCGTGGCGGCGACCTGGCGCATGTCGCTGGGGGCATCCGCGCTGGTGAACGAAGGCACCTCGGGCCCCGCCGCGAACACGGGCACCTCGCGGTCGTAGCGCCACGGGCTGCCGTGGTTCGAGCCAAAGCCCCGGGGCATGCCGGCGTCGAGCGTGTAATGGCGCTCGAGGACGACGTACACGTCCGGCTCGACATCACCGCCGAGGCTTAGGAAAACGGCGCGCTCGAGCGATTCGGAGCTCGCGCGAAGCATGTCCTCATCGCGCACGCCGTACGCCGCGTGGACTCCAGGGAGCTCCTCGAGCGTCTCCTTCGCGACGCGAATCGATTCATCCCGGAGCTCGGGGTCGCGCGCGCGTTCGGTCAAGTAGACGAAAGGCGACGAAAAAGCAGAGATCCAGTCGCCGGTGCCGAGCGCACCAGTCAGCGCGTCTTCGAGCGCCGCTTCGACCTCATCCGAGAACAAGCGGCCGCTCGCGTAGCCGTCTGCCCCACTTGCCTCGGGGAGGCGCGCCACGCCGTGATCCGAGGTAACGAGAACGGAGACCGCGCCCACCTCGTCCTCGAGGGCGTCTACGAAGTCCGCGAGATCGCGGTCGAGCCGGATAAGGGCGTCTACGTACTCCCATGACTCGGGGCCGAATGTATGGCCCACGTAGTCGTTGGCGGAGATCGCGAGCGCTAAAAGCTCCGCTTCCCCGCGGCTTCCGAGCTCGAGGTCCCGGACGCCGCGCAGGGCGAGGTCGAAGATGGCGTTCGTACTGGCAGGCATCAGCCGAAATGCGCTCTTTGGATCCTCGGTCTGCCTCGGGTCGTGCGGGAACTTGGCGTCGAGGCCGAGGTAGTCGCCCTCGCCCGGACGACCGTCCGGGCCGAGCTCGCTTGCAAGCGACGCTTCGTCGAGCGGGCTCCAAGGCTCGAGCCACGTGTCGAGCGGCCGCTCGGCTTGCCAGTCCGACAGCCAGCTCGGCAGGTCGCCATAGTAGTCCGAGCTCGTAAACCGGCCCTGATTGGGATCGTACCAGAGCACGGCCTCAGCGTTCGATCCTCCGCCGGGAATCGCGCCGCGATCCTTGAGCGAGATCGACAAGGTGCGAGCGCGTCCGTCCGATTGGCGGTAGAGCGCGTCGGCCACGGTCTCGGTCGCGATCGCCGCAGGGCTCGCATAACTTCCCTCTCGACCGTGAACTTCGTGCACGCCATCGTCGAAGGCCGGAACGGTGGCGTTTCGCTGCCGCCGCCACACCCGGTTCGCGACGGCGCCATGCTCGGCCGCCGCGACCCCCGTGTAGATCGTGGTGTGGCCGGCGGCCGTCGATGTGTTGGCCTGAGGGTAGGCAACGCGAGGGACATAGGCGCCGTGTTGCGTTGCTCTGCGGAAAAAGCCGTCGTCGGGCAGAAGGGGCTGATAGCGCTCGAAGGTCCAGGAGGCGAGCTGATCGACGACGACGCTGACGACGAGGGCGGGCGAGCGAGCGTCGTCGCGCGGATCCGGCGACGGCGGGCTTTGGGCCGAGGGGGTGCGATCGGCACAGCTTGCGCCCCAGGCGAGGACGGCGCATAGCCAAGAAGCGGTCAGTGCGCGGGAGGCTCGCTTTTGCATGCGCGGAGCATCGCAAGCGCTCGGCGACGCCGGGTGACGGCGAGGTGACGTCGCCGCCCCATGAACGACGATGGGCCACTCATGCCCTTCTCGGCGCTCGAGAAGGCGCGGGAGCCGAGCAGCGAGTTGGTCGGCGAACATCAATCGCGCCCATAGCGGGCTGCGCTCCTCCGCTTGAGGGGCGAGAGAGATTCGGAGACACCTCGCTTCGGTCTCTTTCTCGCAGAAGCGATGCGGCTCGAACCGTGCTACCGACTAGGCTCTCCGCCCAGCGCTGAGAGCGTGAGCGAGCGCCGCGCAAACCTATCCGCACTGCCGGTCGTATGCGCAGACTCAAATCGGGAAAGGATCGCATGGTTGACCCAGGGCCTGTAGTCGAAGAGCTGCGGCTGCATTTGCCGATCGCCCGCGAAGGAGGTGATCCTGAAGGCGCTCATCAGGTCCGGGTGGCCACCCGTCGTCTGCGCGGATTCCTGGAGCTCCAGGACATGCGGGCGCTCGCCGACGACCTACGCTGGCTCCGCAACGCGGCACAGCGCGTTCGCGACATCGACGTCGTGACGGCTGCGAACCCACCCGAGCCCTTTCGCTGCTGGCTTTGTGACCAACGTGCACCGGCGCGAAGTGCACTTCTTCACGCTTTGGACAGCCCGCGGACCGGGGGACTCACCCAGGCGCTTTCGCTCATACCACCAGGAGACGAAGCGCTGGCGCGCAAGCGGACGAAAGCGCTCGCGAAAAGGGTCGCGAAGCTCGCCACGGTGCTCGACGAACAAGAGCCCGAGCTCGACGAGCTGCACCGCCTGCGGCGCGCGATCCGCCGACTGCGCTACGCGCTCGAGTGGCTCGGCGACGACGCCAAGCCTGTCAAGCGAGTGCAGGAGGCGCTCGGCGAGTTGGGCGATGTGCGGGCGACCTTCGAGCTTCTGGAGGAGTTCCCGGAAGCGGGGGACCTCGGAGATTTCCAGCGGGAGCTCTGGGCGCGCGTTCACAGCGGACATCACAAGGCGCGCAAGGCGTGGCGGAAGGCGCGCACGAGCGTGATAAAGGTCCGTTCATGAACCTCTTCGTCGTTCGACACGCCTACGCCCGCCCGGCCGAGCGCGGCGAGGCCGACGAGGCGCGCCCGCTCACGACCAAGGGAAAACAGCGCTTTTCCCGGGAAGTCCGGGCCATGCGCGCACTCGATCTAACCTTCGACCGGATTTACCACAGCCCGTGGTTACGCGCCGTGCAGACCGCCGACTTGCTCGCGAAACGCCTCGAGGGCGATAGCGTCGTCACTTCAAACCTGGCAAAAGCGCCGAGCTCTGCCCTCCTCGAGGAACTCGAGGGGGAACGGGTCGCCGTCGTCGGCCACCAGCCGTGGCTCGGCGAGCTCGCTGCCTGGCTGGTAAACGGCGACACCCTGCTCGCTGAAAACTGGAAGCTTGGTAAAGGCGGCGTGTTTTGGCTCTCGGGAGAGCCCGCACCTTCCGAAATGGAGCTTCGCGCGCTGATGCCTCCGCGATGGCTGCGCCGCCTCGGGGCGCGATAGCTATCACGGCATGAGACCCGCGAACGTGGGGATCACTGCACCGTGCGCCCGCACGTCGATCGCGGAGCCAACCCCTCACCCTGAGTTTCCCAATAACGTATACCACGTGGTGCGTTAGGCATGACATCCGTGTCCGGATCGGCAGGGTATGGGCCAAGCGCGGCGCGCCCATCCCGGGTCGCGCCAGGGCAGAAACGCCCGGTCGTGATGTGATTCCAGGGCGCTCGCGAAAGCCCGCACACGGGTGCGTGCGACGTGGCACGGATTCTGCTCGCGGTCGGCTCAACCACTTTCCGCTGAGGTTTCCATGCAAGCGACACCCCGTTCCCAAATAGCCTTCCCTCCCTTTTCGGGCCTGGCAGGCGTAGGCCTCGCCGCCCTCCTCGCCCCGGCCTGCCTTCTCGGCGGCGACGACGGCGGGGAGACCGAGCCCGGGATAGCCGAATGCGAGTACGAAACCGAGCCGCTCGGTTGGGACGAGCCCTCCCCCGAGGGAGTCGTAGCCGACGATCTGCTCGCCTTCGCCGAAGGGAGCCATGATCTCGTCGGCGGGGAGGTCTTTCACGACGGCGAGAGCGAAATCACCCTCACCGCCGAGCGGCGGGGCGAGAGCGCCGTCTATCGCGAAAACACCGCGGGCGGCTGCGGAAACCACGTGGAAGTCCCGCTAACCGTGACGATCGCTACCTCGATCCACGAAAGCCCCGACACCCTCGAGGTCGACGCGATCGGGCGCGGCACCGGCGACGACGCGGGCTCCCTCGAGCTACGGGGGAAGCTCGATTCCACCCTCCTCCACACGCCGTTAGACGAGATCGTCGAAGAGTACGGCGCCGACCTGCCAGACGGGGCGCGCGAGATTCTCGATCTCAACGTCGAGGCGACCTTCGCCGAGGACGACTCCAGCGGGGAGGTCTACGCTCGGGTCGAGGTCGTGGAGGACAGCGGCTCCGACGGCGCGGTGTCGCTAACCAACCTGCGCCTCGTGTTCTGGTAGGCGTCGACTTCTGGTAGGCGTCAACGCTCCCTGGTCATGGCCGCGTTCGCGCTGTGGTAGAGTCGATCCCGTGGCCGGTGGAGAGCGGCTGTCCCGGTGGATCCGCCTGGGCCAAAGCCGATGGCCTGGGGTCGAGATCTCGGAGGAGCAGCTATCGCGTCACCTCGAGCGTTTGGGTGTCAGCGCCGAGGCCGATCACCCGCACGCGGAGGATCTCTACCTGGCGTGCGCCTGCTGCGAACGCGTCCCCTCCGCGCTCGAGGCTTTTCATCGCGAGCTGATGCCGGAGGTGCGGGCGGCGGCCCGGCGCATCGACGCCTCGCCGGACTTCGCCGACGAACTCACGCAGGCCGCGACTTTGCGGCTGCTATTCGGCAGCTCCGATGGCGAGCCGCGCTTGGCCACCTATGCCGGGACCGGCCCGCTGCGCGCGTGGATCCGGATCGCGGCCATGCGCATGGCGATGAACGCGATCCGCGACGGGCGGCGTTACCTCCTCGTAGAGGACGAGGCGTTTTTGGACCTCCCGGATGGCTCGGCCCTTTCTCCGGGAGATCGAAAGACCCGCTCTCGCTACGCCGAGGTCTGCGCAGAGGCGCTCCGCGCGGCCCTGGCCTCGCTTTCGCCCCGCGAGCGAACGCTTCTGCGCATGCACCACCTACACGGGCTGACCATCGACGACCTCGCCCCCAAGTACAACGTCCACCGCGCGTCTATCGCCCGCTGGATCGCGCGGGCGCGGGACCGCTTGTTGGCCCACACGCGCGCCGAGGTGCGCGCGAAGCTCGAGCTTACCGAGTCAGATGCTGACAGCATCTTGCGCGCGCTTTACAGTCGCATCGACCTCACCTTGAGTCGCCTGCTCGCCGAGTGAGGAGCGCGACATCGAGTACGGTCCGCGAGGCGCGACCGCCTCAAACCGCCGCGGGGCGCGCCGCATGTGCAGCGCGCCCCGATATCCATTGATCACTGGCCGGCCGTGCCGCCGGTCGCTCTCTCGGCTAGGTTGCGACGCGCCGGCGACGGGCCGCGATGGCGAAGAGCACGAGCGCGAGCAGCCACGCCCCTTGCGCTCCTTTGCCCCCACCGATCTGACAGCCCGTGGCGAGGTCCGCGCTGTCGTCACCCTCGCACCCCCCACCGGGACAGTCGGGCTTTTCCACACCATCGCCGGCTCCGTCGCCCGCTTGCGGAGATCCGAGCGCCATGAAGATCACGTCCGCTCCGCGGTTTTCGATCTGAAGGTGGTAGATGCCCGGCTCGAACGTCCCCTCGACCACCGCGGAGGCGGAAAACACCTGGGGAGCTCCTTCGACCGGAGAAAACTCCATCTTTGCCCGGTCATCCGCATCCGAGGGCGGGCCGTGGTCACCCATCTCAGGGTCGTTCCAGTCCCAGACGATCGGCGCGTCGCCGCCCCCTACGTGCACGCGCGCGGACGGCTCGCTGGGCCCGTTTTGTTGAGCCATCGCCGCGAGCTCGAGCCGATCGGTCTTTTCATCGACCTCGATGCGGAACTGGAGCGCGGTCGGGCCCGTGGCCTGCGCCCACAACATATCGTGCTCCTCGTTCGGCCCGAGCTCGCGGACGCGATCGTCGCAGTTGGCGAGCAGGCCCCGGCGATCGAGTTCATCGCTCGCCAGCGCTTTGGCGTCCTCGCCCAGGGCGATTTCGATCTCGGTGAGCAGGAGCTCTGCGGTTGCCTGGTATCCGAGCTCGTCTTGGAAGCCCATCATCGTGCGCAGCACGGCGGCGTCCAGCTGCTGGCGATCCGGTTCGGCGAGCGCCTCACGGATTCCCCACAGCGCGCCCATCCACGGCTCGCCGTCGTAGTGCTCCTCGCCCGTAGAGTCGTCGGGGCACCGCTTGTCGTTGAGACCGCTGCGCATCCCGTCGCCGCCCGAGACATAGCGGCCGAGCACGGGCTCTCCGCTGAGCATGAACGCGATGTAATCCGCGAACCCCTCGTCCAGCGCGCCCGGTGAGGGATCGATACCGAGCGGATCGGGAATGTGCTTGATGCCGAGCCCCCGCCCGCCGAACGCGTCGAAGACCGCGTGCCCGAACTCGTGGTAGGCGATGTCGCCGCCATAGGCGTAGTCGATTTCGCCCCCCTGGCCGAAAAGCAGCGCCGGGCGATCGAGGGGGGCGGGCATGCCCGGAATCTGATGGAGCGAACCGTAGGCGGCGTTTTCGAGCGGGGTGAACGCCTCGCCCTCCGGGACCACGAGGTCGCCCGAGTCGTCTTTCACGCACTCGGCCGGCGCCGCGCCGCCCAGGATCATCCCCGGCGTATTGACCACGATCGAAAACTCGATCTCCTCGAGCAGATCCGGCATTCCAAGGCGACCTCGGATCTCATCGAGCGCGTGACGTACATAGTGGTAGGCGCTCACCTCGGCGAACGCGTCTTTCCACTCGCCGTGGTCGCTCGGGGGCTCGATGTGCAGAAAGTCGCCGTTTGCATCGGGCGTGGCGAGCTGCTCGAAGGAACAAAAGTGGTAATCGCCGACCATATCCACGCCCTCAGCGTGGAACTCGACGCACTCCTGCCGATCGACGCAGTTATAGACGCTGAAACTCTCGTCTTCGAGCGCCGTGGCCCCGGGGGCGAGCGCGTCGAGCGTTACCTCGACCTTGTCGGGGGTGACGAGGGGATCGATCTCGAATACCCGAGCGCGGGGCTCCGAAGGCGGGGCGGCGCGCCGGATGCGGTCGGACTCGGAGAGCAAGGCCCCGGAGTGTGCGTCGGCGATGAGCACGGGCGCCTGCATGAGACTCGTGTCGAGCGGCAGCTCGATCTTCCACGCGAGCCGCGGGGACGCGGCGTGAGCGCCGAGCGCAAAGACGACGAGCGAGGTCTCGGCTCCCTCGAAGGACACGTCGGCGAAGCGAGCGAGCCGCGAAAGTCGATCCACCGCTGCGTCGGCACCGAGGCTCGGCGTCGTCGTCGATAAGGACTGGGGTGATGCGGCCGGACGCGCGCTGATCCAGCGCAGTCTACCCTCGGGGTCGGTGCGCGCCGTCACCTCGCCTCCGATAACGGGAAGTTCCTCTACGACGCGGCCGAGCGTGACGACCTCGCCCGCGTCGGTCTGCCACCTTCGATCGAGCGCGAGCGCCTCGGGATCGCCGTGGTCGATGAGCGCTGGCTGCTCGCGAAGGTAGTCACGTAGCGCGACCTCGGCGCCGACCTGTGCCGGGGCCGTGAGCTCGCCCGTGACGACGCGCGGCGACAGGTCACTGGCCGGCGACGCAACCTTTTCGCCCGGATTAGACGCGGGCATGGCGTCATCGAAACAGCCGGCGACGATCGCCAAGAGGGCAACCCAAGGGAGGGTGATACGGGGCATGGCAGTCTCCTGATTTCGCGAGGATGGGAGGGGGCGGGGCTGAAACCCGTGGCCCTGTGTAGGAAAGACACGCCTGCCAGCGCTCGTCGCACGCCGAGACGAAGTTTTTTTCCGAGCCTGGGCGGCCGGGAAACCGGCGGTCCGGGGCGAGCGACTCATCGAGCCCCCGGCCGTCGCGACCCGATCTGCTCGGTCCGCTCATGGACACGCGCTTTGGGGGCCGCTGTGAGGGCGAGGACGGGGCGTGATATACGAGAAGAGGACGCATCGCGATGGCCTGCCCTGCGGAAGACGAATGGCTCGCGTTCTTAGGCGGCGAGCTCGTCGATGCCGCCCTCGAAGGCTTCGAAGAGCACCTCGATGACTGCCCGGAGTGCCGCCTTCTGTTCGCGGCGCTTCAGCGAAACAGCGAGGCCGATAATCCGACCGTTCGGCCACTGGTCGCGGCAAATCGCCCGGAGCTTGCTGCCGGAGATCGGCTCGCGCACTTCCGCATCGAGCGGCTCTTGGGCAAGGGCGGTATGGGCGAGGTCTACCTCGCCACCGACATCAGGCTCGGCCGGCAGGTCGCGCTCAAATTGCTACCTGCGGCGAGCGCCGACGACGAGGCCTTCCGGGACAGGTTTTATCGCGAGGCGCAGGCCCAGGCCCAGATTCGCCATCCGAACATCTGCCAGATCTACTTCATCGGCGAGGAAGACAAACGGCTCTTTTTCGCGATGGAGCACATCGAGGGCGAGAGTTTGCAAGACCGTCTACAGCGCGACGGAGCCCTCCCAGCCGCGGAAGCGCTGGAGCTATGCAGGATGGCGGCGCTCGGACTTCGCGAGGCGGCGCGCCACGGGTTTACGCATCGCGACATCAAGCCCTCGAATTTGATGATCGATCGCGACGGCACCCTGAAAATCGTCGATTTTGGGCTCGTCAAGCAGGCGCTCGAACAGGCGTCCGCCCAGGCGGAAGGTGTTCCCGAGCGGACGGGGCTCGTGGGCACCCCGCTTTACATGGCACCCGAGCAAGCGCGAGGCGAGTCGCTCGACTTTCGCGCCGACATCTACGCGCTCGGCGCGACGCTCCACCATCTCGTCGCCGGCAGGCCAGCGCTTACCGGCGACACGAAAACGGAGCTCCATCGCCCGCACTCGGACAGAGAGGATTCGCAGCTCGGCGAGCACAAGCGCCCCCGCGCGGCCAAACGGAGCGGCGCCGAGCCCGTGGCCCGGCTGTGCGACCAGATGATGGCAAAGCAACCCGAGGCGCGCTTCGAGAGCTACGACGCGCTCATCGCGGCCATGGATCGCGCGTCCCCGACGAGGACTCGGCCGGCGAGCATGCGCGCGCGAGGCGTCGCTTTCGCCATCGACGTGGCCTGCGTTAGCGCCCTCGATCACCTCGCCGTCTTCCTGGCCAAGCCCCACGCCGAGCTCGAGATCGGAAACGCGCCCTTTTACATCCTGTTTGCCGCCTATCACCTTCTCGGACACACGCTTTGGGGAAAAACCCTCGGCAAATTCATCCTTTCGATCGAGCTCGAGCGAGAAGACGGCGGTCGCGTGCACCTTGCCCAGGCGGCGCTTCGCTTTGCTGCGCTATGGGGGCCGATGTATGCGCTGGGCCTGGCCCAAAGGGCGAGCGAGTGGGCGCTCGGGATAAATCACACCGTGACCTGGGTGCTCTATGTGGTCTGGATTTTCGTGACGTTTTTCCCCTGCGCCGCGGCCGGCGTGACGGGATATCGAGACCCGCGCAAGCGCGCCTATTGGGACGTTTGGGCCAAGACCGCCGTCCACGCTGGCGCAGGAGACCGATCCTCCCGTAATGGACCGTCGTAGCCGGCGGCCCCGCGGCGCCGGGGCGCGCCCGACCAGCCACATTCAGGCCAAGATGTTCGAGGCGTCGCGGACGCGCTTTTGGTTCTGCTCGCCGTCTCCGAGATCGACGGGGTGAGGCACCGCCAAGCCGCGCTGTACCGCGGGTCGCTCTTCGATCGCTCGGAGCCAGCGCGCGAGGTGATCGAGGCCCTCGATCGAGACCTCGGGCCATGCGTGCGTTCGCGCCCAGCAAAAGTTGGCGATGTCGGCGATGGAATACTCGCCTGCCAGATACTCAGCTTCGCCGAGCCTGCGATCGAGGACTTCCAAAAGGCGCCTGGTTTCGTTTTGGTAGCGCTCGATCGCGTAGGGGATCCGCTCTGGCGCATAGCGCGTAAAGACGTTCGCCTGGCCCATCATGGGGCCGAGACCGCCCATCTGAAACATGAGCCACTGGATCGCGCCCCAGCGGCCGGCGCGATCCGCGGGCACGAGGCGCCCGGTCTTTTCCGCCAGGTACTCGAGGATCGCGCCTGACTCGAAGATCGAGAGAGCTCCTTCGTCGCGATCGACGATGACGGGAATGCGTCCGTTTGGGTTGAGCCGTAAGAACCACTCCTGCTTCTGCTCTCGCTCGCCGAGGCGGATCGGGTGCGTCTCGTAGGGGAGCGCGAGCTCCTCGAGCGCCACGGAGACTTTCCAGCCGTTTGGCGTCGCGGCCGTGTAAAGATCGATCATGGTCCCCCTTCGATGACGGCGCCCCACGCCGGGCGCCGCTGTGGCTAGGCCCACGATCGTGACACAGTTGCGGATGAGACAGCGACCCCGCCGCGCGCCGACATGCCGGCGAGACGCCTGCCCGGCAAAGTCCCCCCGGCGACCGCGCCTACGCTCGACGAAGAGGCGACCGGGCTCGCGGCCGTGCTTCCGCGCGCGGTCCGCGAGAGCTACTCGAGCTCGCGAAACAGCATGTCTTCACCCGCGGCGGCGTGGCAGGCGGTGCACATTTGAATTTGCCCCGCTTCCATCACCTGCGCGCCGTCGGGCGAGTACATGGCCCAGGTCCATCCCGACTCGGTGTCTTCGTCGCGGATCATGACCGTTAAGTCCTCGGGCTCCTCCGCGGTCTCGGACTGAAACTGCGGTTTCACCAGAATCATATCGTCGGGGATGTCGGCGTCCTCATCCAGGTACGCCTCGACGTGCTCGGGCGCGAGGTAGATCTCCACCCACATATCGCTGTGGCCTTCGGAAAACATCCGCTCGCGGCTCACCTCTTCCCAATCCTGCCATCCCTCGACTGTCGGCACATCGTTTACGGTCTCGGACGGCGCTGCTTCCCCCGCCGGCTCGGCCCCTTGGGGCGCTTCGGCCGCCGCGGGCGCCGGCCTTCGGTCCTGGCCGCACCCGGCCGCCAGGCCTATCGCGGTAAACAGTGCCAGATAACGCATCATTCGGAATCCTCCAGTTCGGCGTTTTCGATCGTGAGCCGTTTGAACGCACACGCGCAGTGAGATGCAGAGGACAACTCATCCGGTCCCTCGTCTACAGCTTTAGGCGTTTGCGTCGACCCAGGAGACCGTCATCTTTATCGAATCGATCACGACCTCGGCAAAGAGACCGTCCAGAACATCCTGAGCTTTCGCCTCGGCAACGCGATCTTCCAAAGCTATCGGTCGAGGCTGATCGCTTCGGCTTCCTCGTCGGTAAGCTCTTCGGAGACATCGAAACCGCGATCAGCCAACAGGTACGCGACGACCTGCCGATTTTCCTCCTCGGCGAGGCCGCCGGGATCATCGAGAGGCATCGTCTCACCCACGTAATCCAAGACGTCTTTCCCGGTCTCAAACCGCCGCTCGCGGTCGGCATCCGGGGGCGGATCGACTTGAAGCGCGTCGGTCCCCATCACTGGCGGCCCCCCAACCCCGGGCACTCCTTGCCCGTCGGGGCCGTGGCAAGCGGCGCATTCCTCGTCGAAGACCTCGGCGCCGCGCGCGAATTCCTCCTCGATCGGCTCGGGCTCGATCGGCTCCGGCTCGGACGGCGCCTCGTCTACTTCCGGCTCATCCTCGGGCCTAGGCTCTGCCTCGGCGATCGCACCCACCCCGGGCAGCGGCGAAATTTCGGGGTGGAGCAACGTTCCGCCGAAGTGACCGGTCACTGTGACGCTCCCGGCCGTCACGACCGCGAGCACGGCAACCCCAGCGGCTGGCCCTAATGCGTGGAGTCGTCTTTTCGTCGCCAGCGCGATCCACGTCGCGAGCGTGACGAGCGAAAGGCCCAAGGTGATGAGGCCCATGTTGCGGTGCGCATTGACGGCCTCCTCGGAGACCCCGAGCGCGAGCAATCGATCTTGGGCCATCAGCCCGGCGATCACCGCGACGAGCGCCGCCACCGTCCCGAGTGCGAGCAAAACCCCTCCTACGTGCCGCCAGCCCGGCCACCCGTGCAAGAGCGCTACGACGAACGCGCCCGCTGCAACCGTGAGAAGCGCGATCGGAAAGTGGATCACCACGTGATGGAGATATGACGCGTTCATGCCCGCGCGAAACGCAATGCGCGTTCCAATACGAATCGGGGCGGCTCTTGGAGGCGGCGCAGAGCTTGCAACCGAGTAGAGCTTCCACTGGGGGCGCGCGAGGCTTATGAACGAGATCCACGACTACGCGATCATCGGCGACTGCCGGTCGGCGGCGCTGGTCTCGCGCGAAGGTGCGATCGACTGGTTGTGCTGGCCCCGCTTCGACAGCCCAGCGCTTTTGTCGGCGCTGCTCGGTGAGGGAGCCGGCCGGTGGAGCTTGCGTCCGGCGCGTTCGTTTCGCGCCGAGCGCGCATATATCGAAGACACAAACGTCCTCGAGACCCGTTTTTTTACAGACGGGGGGACGCTCGCGCTCACCGACCTCATGCCAGTGGCCGCAGAAGCGGAAAAGCGCCGGATGCTCATGCCCGACCACGAGATCCTGCGGATGCTAGGTTGTGAGCGCGGCGAAGTCGACGCGGAGATGCGGCTCGAGGTTCGGCCGAACTATGGGCGCGATCGGCCGACAATTCGGCGCGCGGGCGAGCTCGGCGTGCGCATCGAGACGCCGGAGGGGCTGCTCACCTTGCGATCGGATCTCGACTGCGAAGTTCGTGATGACGGCGTGGTGACGGCGCGGGGCCGGCTGCGGGAAGGCGAGCGCCGCTACATCTCGCTCAGCTTCGCCGCCCAGTGGCAGGCGATCATCCCGCCGCTCGGCGACCGGGCGCGTCAGGCCATCCAGCGCTCGATCGCTTGGTGGCGGCAGTGGGCCTCCAAGCTCGAGTATCAGGGCCCGATGAAGGCGTCGGTCGTCCGCAGCGCGCTCGCGCTCAAGCTGATGATTTACGCCCCGTCGGGGGCGATCGTCGCCGCGCCGACCTCGTCGCTACCCGAGCGCGTGGGCGGCGATCTCAACTGGGACTACCGGTTTTGCTGGCTGCGAGACGCGTCGTTTACCGTGCGCGCGCTCTTCGGGTTGGGCTGTTACGAGGAGGCGGAGGCGTTTTTGAGCTGGCTACTGCACTCGACCCGGCTCACCCAGCCGCGCCTTCGCGTGCTCTACGATGTCTACGGGAGGCAGCCGCGAAGCGAGCGGGAGCTTTCGCACCTGGGTGGCTACCGCGGGTCCCGGCCGGTGCGGATCGGGAACGCCGCCGCCGATCAGCTCCAGCTCGATGTGTACGGCGATGTCATCGACGCGGCCGTGCAGTTCGTCCGCCGCGGGGGCGCCTTCGATCGCGACACGCAGCGGATGCTCTGCGCGTTTGGCGAATACGTGTGCGAGCATTGGCGCCAGGCCGACGAGGGGATTTGGGAGCCGCGCTCGGGGCGAGCGGAACATACCCACTCGCGGGTTTTGTGCTGGACGGCGCTCGACCGCCTGCTCGAGCTTCACCAAAACGGCTGCTTGCGGCGCGCCCCCGCCGCGCGCTTTGCCGCCGCGCGCGACGCGATCAAAAACGAGGTGGAGACCCGCGCGTTTAACGCCTCGCGGCAGTGCTTCGTGGCGACGTTGGACGGCGACCGCCTCGACGCGAATCTGTTACTGCTGCCGTGGTACGGCTTTGCCGACGCCGCGTCCGCGAACATGAAGTCCACTTACGCCGCGATCCGAGATGAGCTCGGCGCCGGCGGACACCTGCTTTATCGCTACCGCGAAAGCGAGTCACCCGAGGAGGGGGCGTTCGGCATCTGCAGCTTCTGGGGGGCCGAATACCTGGCCATGGGCGGCGGCACCGCGGAGGAGGCGGCGCGCGCGCTCGAGGAGCTTTGCGGTTACAACAACGACGTGGGCCTGTTCGCCGAGGAGATCGAGCCTTCGAGCGGCGCTGCACTCGGGAACTTCCCCCAGGCGTTTACCCACGTGGGGCTGATAAGCGCGGCGCTCACCCTCGCTCGCCGGCTCGGGCACCAGGCGCGCGCGCCCGCCCAGCCGGCGGCGGGCGAACAGCCCGCGGCGGGAGGCTGACGTGAGCTTTGGTGGCTGGCTCTTGTGGGGCTTCGTCGCGACGGTCGTGCTTACGACCGTGATGGCGGGTAGCCAGGGACTCCGGCTTACCCGAATGAACATCCCCTACATGCTCGGGTCGATGTTTACCCCGAGCCGCGACCGGGCCAAGGCCATCGGATTCGGGCTGCACCTCATGTTCGGATGGCTGTTTGCCCTGATTTACGTGGCGGCGTTTCACGCCTGGGGGGCGGCGACCTGGTGGCTGGGGGCGGCGATCGGCGCGGTGCATGCCCTCTTCGTGCTCACCGCCGGCATGCGCATCATGCCGGGCCTCCACCCCCGCATGGCCAGCGAGGAGCAGGGGCCTACTGTGATGCGCCAGCTCGAGCCGCCCGGATTCTTAGCGCTTCACTACGGCGTGCAGACCCCGCTGTTCGCAGGGTTGGCCCACCTGTTTTACGGCGCCCTCCTCGGCGCTTTTTACCCGCTGCCCGGATGAGCCAGGCTCCCTCGAAGAGCTCTGTCGTCGGGGCGATCTCGCGGCTTGCGAACACGCCGAGTCGCCGCTCCACGGTGGAGCGGCCCCCCCCCGATAATCGGGATCGACGGACTGCCGCCGCCGCAACGGCGGTGAGGCTCCCGTCGGGCGGCTCCACTCTGGCGAAGGCGGCCGGCCAGGGAACCGCCGAGGCAGCCGTCACCCGCGGGCCGGGGTGACCTGGCGCACGGGGCGGCGCGCCAGCGGGGAGTCGGGCGCTTCGGCTGCGGCGCGCGTGGCGGGGCTGCGTTAGACTCAGGGCATTGTCCGCATCCAGCGCACATAGTCGCTGCGCACACTGCGGCGCCGAGCACCCGGAGGGGGCGCTGTTTTGCCCGGCCTGCGGTCAGGCGCGCACCGGAGGCGACGACGCGGACGATCCGCTGGTAGGGAAGGTCATCGGCGAGCGCTACGTCTTGAGCGAGCGCATCGGCTACGGCGGGTCGGGCACGATCTACCGCGCCGAGCACGTGGCGCTCCGGCGCAAGGTCGCTGTGAAACTGCTCCACGGCGATCTGTCGAAAAACGAGCTCGCCATCGAGCGCTTTCGCCGCGAAGCCACCACGGTGAGCGAGATCGACAACGACCACATCG
>SLNH01000337.1 GCA_007133195.1 Nannocystineae bacterium
GGGAGGCCGAGACCACGAACGCGGGCCTGGCGGAGCGCGCCGCGCTGTCGTCGGACCTCCACACCAGGCTCATGGAGGGGTTCGGGCTCGAGCTCGGCGTCTACGAGGACCTCACGATCGCTCCGGACGACGCGCCGGCCCTTTACGAAGCGCTGGCCAGGCTCGATCGCGGCCAGGGGTACACGCCCGGCGAGGCGGGGACGCTTCCCGGTATCGGTTGGCTCACCGCGGGGGCGGTGCTCGCCCACCTTCCGGCCGAGCACGCCGTTCACCACGCCTACGACGCGTTTACGGGGGACGGATTTTCGTCGCGCGAGATCCCGGGCGGGCTCGGAGGCCTCGCGCACCGATTCGGCGCGCAGGTCGCGGGGGCGCGCCTTCTCCGCGAGGGTATGCCCGCCACCGCGTGGCTCACCCACGAAGACAATCCGTTTCGCTTGAGCGAGTTTTGGGGGCACTACGAGGCCGCCGCGTCGGCGCAAACGCCCGAGGCGCGCGCGCGGCACGCCGCCAGCATGCTCGTCGCCGCCGGGGCCATCGTGCACGTGGTGCAGGATATGGCCTCGCCCGCCAGGGTGCGCGACGACCGGGCCTCGATGCTCCGCCGCCTCGGGCCCGATCGCATCGATGTGGGCTCGCGCTTCGAGCGCCTGGCGAGCCTGTCCTACGGGAGGCTCGGCGTCCCGGCGCCGAGCCGGGAAATCGGCCTACGGCCGTCGCTCACCGACTACATCACCGCGGAGGGCGGCGACGGGCTCGCCGACCTGACCGCGCGGCGCTTCATGTCAGACGGCACCCTGCCCGAGCCGATCGAAGCCGCCGTGACGACGCCTCCCCACGTCCTCGAGGCGCGGCTCGAGGACAGCATGCGCCGCCCCAGCCCTTCGGTCGCTGCTCCCCTCGATCTGCGGGAGGCGGCCACCGACGACGGCGCCCGCCTCGTCGACCAAAGCGGGGTGTGCATCGCCCGCTACGAGCTCCGCGATCGGCGGCTTCGCTGGCGCATCCCCGACGACTGCGCGCTCGAACAGATCCGGGTTTTGCTGGGCGAGGCGTCGGCGTACGGCGCGGGTGTGATCGAGTGGCTGTTCCGCGGTGAGCTCGCGCTTGTGGAGAGCGCCGGCGCCCTCGAGGCCCGCGCCGGCGGCATCGGCGTCCGCGACGCGACCGTGACGTTTTTCGCCGAGGACGAGGGCGGCGTGCGCGAGGCGTTCGCCGAGACGCGCGCCCCGGCCTCGGCCGAGCCGGGCGAGGTGGTGGCCCGCGCCGCCCTGCCCGGCGAGCGTGCACCTGCGCGGCTCGTCGCCGTCCTGCGCGGCGAGGACGAGCACGGCGAGCCCGTCGTGGCCGCCGCCACCCTCGACCGCTGACGGGCCGGTCTTTGAGCCCTGCGGGCCGTAGCCCCGCGCTCAATGAATGGGTGTGGCGGGGGAAGAGCTCGCGTGCGGCGCGCCTCGGTCGTCTTCGCGACGGGCCTCCGCATAGCGCCTCTTGAGCGCTACATCCCGGTTGATGGGATCATGAGCTTCATCGAGCGCTGGCGGATTTCTGAGCGCACAGGCGTTCAGAATCCCTAACATGGACAAAAGGTGCTGGATGCGGCGGTCCTCTGCGGTCTCGGGCGCCGCCCCGCCGCGCAGCTCCAAGAGGCGCTCGAAAACCGGAATTTCCAGGGCGAGGTCGGCTTTCCACAAGGCCTCTCGCAAACGCTCGGTCACGGTCTCCTCGCCGTCTCGCTGCCACGCGAGCATGTCTTGTTCGTCCGCGGGAAATAGCCGGCCGCGCAAGCGGAAATAGTGCAGCTGAAACGCGTAGGCATGGCCGTAGGTGCAGTAGGGGCAGCTGTTTAGCATCGAGATGGCCGTGCAGAGCAGCTGGGTGCGCAGCGGCCCATCGACCGTTAAGCTCCATTGGAAGCGCGGCATGGTCTTGACGAACCATTTTACGGCGCCCCAGGAGCCTCTTTCTGCGACGATGTCGGGGACCAGGCTGGGGCGAAAGCCCCACCAAAGCCGGGGGAGGTTCTCGAGCAGCGAGGTGGTGAGTCGCTCGGCGTGCGCCTTTTGCATCATGTAAACCTCACGGGCTCCAGTCCGGCGATGACCTGGAGGGTGCAGTTATGCGCGAGCTCCCCTCGCGAACCGCCAGAAAAACACGTCTTCGGGCGGTGAACAATGTTCGAGCGCGGCGCTTTGCCCGGCCAGCCGGGTGCTCGAGCCATCCGCGGCCCATGAGCGAGGCCACGGACTCGCGACGAGCCGCGCGGGCGAAAGGCTCATTGCCCTCCGAGCCCCGCTTTGCGGATCAGCGGGCCGGGTCTATGCCGATGCCGGCGCGCACGCGCTCGAGGACGGGCCGGGCGCGCTCGCGGGCGCGGCGCGAGCCCTCGGCAAGCAGAGCGTCGATCTGGCCGGGATCGGCCATGAGCTCCTCGTAGCGGGTGCGCGGCTCGGCGAGGGCTCGGTTCATGGCCTCGAACAGCGCGCCCTTGGCCTCGCCCCAGCCGATTCCGCGGCGGTATCGCTCGGCCATCGATTCGGCCTCCTGTGGCGTGGCGAACTGCCGATAGAGCGAAAACACGCTCGAGGTGTCGGGATCTTTGGGCGCCTCGGGAGGCGAGGTGTCGGTGACGATCTTGTTGCAGAGCTTCTTGAGCCGCTTTTCCGGCACGAACAGGGGGATCGTGTTGTCGTAGCTCTTGGACATCTTGCGACCGTCGAGGCCGGGGACGGTGGCGGTGTCGTCGCGGATGTCCGCCTCGGGGAGCACGAGGAGGTCGCGCCCGTAGGTGTGGTTGATCCGCTGCGCCATGTCCCGGGCGAGCTCGACGTGCTGTTTTTGGTCCTTGCCCACGGGGACGACGTCGGTGTCGAACAGCAGGATGTCGGCGGCCATGAGCACGGGGTAGGTGTAAACGCCCATGTCGATGCCCGCGTCGGTGTCTTCCTCGCCCCGCTCGGCGTTTTCCTGGACGGCGGCCTTGTACGCGTGGGCCTTGTTCATCCACCCCTTGGGCGTAAAGCAGGCCAGAATCCAAGCCAGCTCGAAGACCTCGGGGATGTCGGACTGGCGGTACAGGAGCACGCGCTCGGGGTCGAGCCCGCACGCGATCCAGGTGGCGGCCACGTCGCGGGTGCGGTCGGCGAGCTCCTCGGGATCGCGGACGGTGGTGAGGGCGTGGTAGTCGGCGATGAAATAACACGCCTGCAGGTCGGGATCGCGCGCGATGGCGAGGGCCGGGCGGATCGCGCCGAGGAGGTTCCCCACGTGGGGGCGTCCGGTCGGCTTGATTCCGGTGAGCGTGATGCGTCGTGACATAGTGCTTTCACCGCGGGTGCGGGCGCGCCGCGCGTATCCGGCCGCCCCTTGAGCCGTTCAAAATGACACGGGAGCGCCGCGGGACGTGCGGTATTGCCGGACGCGCGCGCCCGAGCCGTGCCCGCACCCCGGCGACGCGCCGACCGCCCGCTCAGGCGGGGCGCAGCCAGTCGACCTTGGCTTCCTCGATGAGGGGCGCCCACTCCTCGGGCAGGCACGTGAGCACGTAGTCGGCGGCCTGCTGCTTCATCTCGCGCTCGAGGTGATCGGGGAGCTCCATGTTGCCGTCGTCATGGCTCGGCTTGATCCCCAGGCGGACCACCTCGGTGAGGCGAAGAACGTGCAAGCGGTTTATGAACAGCGCTCGCGCGATTCCCAGGACGGTTCGTTCGTAGGTCGGGTCGTTACCCACCATGCTGACCTCTACCTACCACATCCCGCGGAGCTGTGAAACCGCCGCGTGTGCGCGCCAGGGGAAGTCGGCTTGCGGCATATCGCCTAAGCGCAACGACGAGCTTGTAGCGCCGGCGGAGAAGGGGCGCGCCAAAGCCGCGGGGGCCAAAGCCGCGGGGATCGAAGTCGCGCCGCTCGAGCTCGCGGAGCTGCGCGAGGTAAACGTCGGCCCAGATCTCGGGAACGGTAAGGGTCGGGGGCAGGGCGCCGCCGACCTCGCGCCGGGCACTTTCGATGAGCTCTCGAGCCAAGCCGGCGAGGTCGCGGCACACGGCCGCCGCGCCGGGCGGGATGCCGCCGGCCTTGAGGGCCTCCGGCGAGGTGCCCGCGGCGAGGAGCTCGCGCCGCGGC
Source organism: Nannocystineae bacterium (assembly GCA_007133195.1). Lineage (GTDB taxonomy): Bacteria > Myxococcota_A > Polyangia > Haliangiales > Haliangiaceae > SLNH01. The sequence continues at coordinate 4,123 of SLNH01000337.1, forward strand.
AGGTACACGCGACCGGCTCGGGCGTCTTCGCCCACGTCCCGCACGATGTTCGCCAGCTGGAGCGCCGTGCCCACGCGCTGCGCGTATCGCTCGGCCCCGGGCCCCGACGCGCCGAGGATCCGCAGGCACAGCGCGGCCAGGGACGCGGCCACCGCGTCGCAGTAGGCGAGGAGCTCCTCGCGCGTTTCGATGATCCGGGGGGCCCGCGCATCTTGTTCCAGCGCCGCGAGCAGCGTCTCGAAGTGCGCGCGCGGCAGCTCGTAGCGGCGGACGACGCGGGCGAGCCGGAGCGCGCTCGGGTCGCTCGCGCGGCCGTCGTAGACCGCGTCGAGCTCGCGCTTCCAAGCCGCGAGGCCGGCGAGAGCGGCTTCGCGGCTCGGCGCCTCGTCGGCGACGTCGTCGGCGGCGCGCGCGAACCGGTAGACGTCGCGAAACGCATCGCGGCGATCCCGGTCGAGGAAGAGCAGCGCGAAGTACAGATTCGACCGGCTTCGCGCCCGCAGCTTGCGCCAGAAGCTCAGAGCGATTCGCTTTGCCGGGCACGTCCCGCCCGGCGCGCGAGCGCGCCGCCCCGCCAGGCTACCGCCCGCGACACCACGCGAGCCTTGTCGGCGTAGCCGAGCTGGGGACGGCGATGAACCACGCGCGCGCCCAGGTCGTCGATTTTCTGCAAAATGCGCATGCCGCCCAACCAGATGAGGGCCAGCTCGACCGCGAGATCGTCGCCGACCGTATCGACGAGGGGGCGGGCCCGCTCGAACAGCGCGCGCGTCCGCGCGACCTCGAAGCGGAGCAGCTGGCCGACGGCGTCCTTGGGCTTGCCCGCCTCGAGGTCCGAGGCGCTCAGGCCGAAATGGCGCAGGTCCTCGCTGGGCACGTAGTGGCGGCCGCGCTCGAGATCCGAGCCGAGATCCTGCCAAAAGTTGGCCAGGGCCAGCGCGCTGGCCAGATCCTCGGCGCAGTTGTGCAGCTTGGGGTCGCTGTAGCCCGCGAGGTAGAGCAGAAGGTGGCCCACGGGCTCGGCCGTGAGCGCCGTGTAGGCCCGCAAGTCCCGGTAGGTGGCGTAGTCGCGCTTTTCCAGATCGGTGCGAAACCCCGCGAGCAGCGACTGAAACGGGGTGATCGGCAGCTCGCACGCACGAACGGTGTCGGCGAGGGCCACGAAGATGGGGTGATCCGCGGCGCCGCCGTGAAAGCAGTCCTCGAGGCGCTCCTCCCACGCGTCGAGCTCGCGGGAGCGCCGGCCCTCGTAGGCGGGCTCGTCGGCGATGTCGTCGGCCGTTCGCGTAAACGCGTAGATGGCGAGGATGTGGCGCCGCAGGTGGGCCGGCGCGAACCGGGACCCCACGGGGAAGTTGTGATGGCGCGAGCGGGCGAGTGCCTCGCAATAGCGGTAGCACGCCTCGAGCTCGAGCGGCGCGGGCGGCTCGGGCACGGCGGCGTGGGGTTTGGGCTTTTGAGACAGCGCGCGGTGGAGCAACGGATCTCCTTGTGGAGGCCTTGCCGGCAGCCGGTCTTTGGCGCCGACCGCCGGCTCAGGGCGTCTCCTTGAGGGTGAGCGACTCGGCGAGGGGCTCGCCTCGCAGGCGCGCGAGGATCTCGCTCGCGCGTTCGGGTTTGACGTCGCCGGCGGCGGCGAGCTCGGCGGCGACGCGATCGAGCAGATCGCCGCTCGCCCCGGCGGCGCTGGCGACGACCCGGGCGTGCAGCGACATGTGACCGCGCTGGATGCCCTCGGTGGCGAGCGCCCGCAGCGCGGCCAGGTTCGACGCGAGGCCGACGGAGGCGGCCACGGCGGCGAGCTCCCCCGCCGAGCGCACGCACAGCATCGCGAGCGCCAGCCTGGCCACTTCGTGGACGTGCAGGGCGCCGCCCACGGTGCCCGCCGCGAGCGGCATCTCGAGCTCGCCGACGAGCGCGCCACCCTCGCGCGACCACGTGGCGAGCGGCGCGTAGCGCCCGGTTCGGGCGGCGAAGGCGTGCGCGCCCGCCTCGACCCCGCGCCAATCGTTGGCGGTCGCGAGCAGGACCGCGTCCACGCCGTTCATGATGCCTTTGTTGTGGGTGGTGGCGCGGTACGGATCGAGCTCCGCGAACCGCGAGGCGGCTTCGATCGCGCCGCTGATCTCGGCCCCGCCGAGGGCGTGGTCGGGGACGCGGGCGCGCACCCGGACGCGGCGCTGGTCGCTGAGGTTGGACAGGATCCGCAGGCCCGCGCGGGCGCCGGCGGCCTCGGCGACGTCGTCAGCTAGATTTTCGGCTATCGTGTTGACGAGGTTCGCGCCCATCGCGTCGCGACAATCGACGAGGATGTGGACGACGAGCATGTCTTCCCCGCGGCCCGCCGGGGCGCGCAGGGGGCGGCACTCGAGCCCGACCGGGCCGCCGCCGCGCTCCACCAGGCGCGGCGCGAGCGCGCGCGCCTTGGCCAAAATTGCGTCCTCGGCGCGCTCGACCGATCGCGCGGCCGCCTCGACGTCGGGAGCGCCCAAAAGCTGGATTTGCCCGATCATGATCGGCGGAGTGACCTCGGCCGAAAAACCGCCCCCGGCGCGCACCATCTTCGCCGCGTTGGAGGCGGCGGCGATGACGCTCGGCTCCTCGATTGCCATGGGCACGAGGTAGTCCACGCCGCTTACGCGAACATTGGTGGCGATGCCGAGCGGGAGCGCGAGTGTCCCCACGGCGTTTTCGACCATGCCGTCGGCGGCTTCGACCGTGAGCCCGCCGGAACCCAGCGCCTCGAGCGAGCTCGGAGCGAGCCCGGCCGCCGCGGCGATCTGCTCGCGGCGGGCACTCACGCTCAGCCGAAACAGACCGGGGATGCGGGATGAGCGTTCGGACATGGTTTCGCGCGGAGACTATGCGCCGGAGCGAGCCATCATACAAGGACTTCGCGGCATCGGGATGGGCCGGACCGTTCCGGGGGACGCGACCGATCACGGGACCGCTGGCGGCGCCGCGGCTCGGCCCCGCGTTCAATACCTGAAGTCGTCTCGAAAGACCGTATTGAGGAGGGCGAGCGTCAGCACCGGGTAGATGATGCTGATGAGGGTGAGCAAGCTGAAGTCCATGCCGAGCATCGACAGGCCCGCGAACTCGGACACGATCGCCAAAAAGGCGTACAGATTGCCGAGGGCGCGTCCCAGGAGTTTCTTCAGGCGCAGGTAGCCGAGGCCCGAGGCGATGAGCAGGCCCCCGACCAGAAGCTCCAGGAGCGACCACCCGTACACCATCCCCATGCTCACCTCGTCGCCGACCATGCCCTGCTGCGCGGCCGCCTCGGGGTCGGCGGAGGTGGCGACGACGAGGCCCAACACGCCGAGGAGGGCAAAGCCGCCCAGGACGAAATTGACGACGGCGAGCGCGGTGAGGCCGCTTGGTCGATCGCTCACGTTGACTGTCCCCGTGCTCTGACCACGTTTCGGGCTCGCGGCGCCGGCGCGCGAGCGCGCCCCATTCAATGCAAACCCTCGATCGGGTGTCAAGCGCGCTGCGCGCCCACCGGCTCGCGCCGCGCCCGCCCCGGCGCGTGGTCAATCCGCCGAGCGCGCCACACCCGCGTCCGGCGCCACACGAAAGGTGGTGATGCCACGGGCTTGGAGGTCGCGTGCGAAGTCTTGTGCGACGTCTTCGCCGATGAACGCGCACGCGGCGAGGTCGCCGCCCGCCGCGCCGGCCGGTTTGGCGGCGCCCCCCCACGCGCGGGCGCGCCGGGCGATGGTGGTGTGCGCCGGCAGCCACAGCGAGGAGTCGGTGAGCGCGTCGAGCTCGGCCAAAGCCTCTGCCCCCGCCGCGATCGCCGCGAGGGCGGCCTGGGCGTCGCCCTCGGCGAGGGCGACGGCGAGCGCGTCGGCCGCCGCCGCGATGCTCTGCATGGCGCGATCGTAGGCGGCCGGCTTTCGCTCCCTGGCGGCGTCGGCAGCGGCGATGAGAGTGGGGGTGTGGGCGGGCTGGCCGGTGTAGGCGGCGAC
>SLNH01000109.1 GCA_007133195.1 Nannocystineae bacterium
CCGGCTGAAGCGCCGGCTGAAGCGCCGGCTGAAGCGCCGGCTGAAGCGATCGAGGAGGGCGACGACCAGGGCGCCGCCGACGGGCCCGCGACGGTGGCAATCTTCGACGCGAGCTGCGAAGAAATTGCAAATGTCGACGCCGAATTTGCCGGGGACCTCCGGATGCAGGGAAGCGGCGTGCTCCGCGATGGCCGCCTGGTGAGCATGCATCGCGAGTGCGGCTGTGACGCGGGCGGGCTCTGCTTCTTCGTGGCGAGCGAGGACGCCAAGTGGGGGGTGGGCGCCGCCAATCGCGAGCTGGCGCCGTTTCGCTCGGTCGCGGTCGATTCCGACGTGGTGGCGCTCAACCAAACGCTCTACATCCCCGAGCTCGACGGACTCAAGATGCCCGGCAGGCCACCGTGGGGCGGATTCGTCCACGATGGCTGCGTCGTCGCCGAGGATCGCGGCGGCGGGGTGATTGGCAAGCACATCGACTTTTTCGCCGCGCGCCACGGCTATTACCGCGCGCTTCTCCAGGCGCACGGGCTCACATCGGTAAGCGTCTACGAGGGAAGCGATCGCTGCGGCGACGACATTCACGAGACCCGTTACCGGACCTCGTGATGCCGCGCCCCGGACGGCGGCGCCGGCAACTCGCTGGCGCCGCTCGCCCGGCTGTCGCCGCCGGTCGCGCTGGTCGAGGCTCGCCGGCGCACGCCGCTCGCCCAAGCACGCATCCGCGGTATAGTGGGAGAGAGCTTGGAGTGAGCGATGGCGCAACCAACCCTCGAGCTGATTTCGGCGCTCAGGCACACCGCGGCGCGCCTGAGTAGCGGCGGCCACTACCAGTGGGGCCACATGGGCGCGTGTAACTGCGGCCATCTCGCCCAAACCATCACCAACGTCCCCAAGCACGCGATCCACGAATGGGCGCTCGAGCGCGTGGGCGACTGGGAGACGCAGGCCAACCAGTACTGTCCCGCGAGCGGCTATCGCATCGACGAGGTCATCTCGGCCATGCTGGCGCTGGGCATGACCCGACGCGACATCCGGAACCTAGAGCGGCTCTCGGATCCCCGCGTGCTGGGTCGCCTCCGGGAGGGCGAGCGCCGGCTCGCGCGAAACCGCCGGGAAGACGTCGTGCGCTACATGCGAGCGTGGGCAGACCTGCTCGAAGACGAGCTCCCGGCCCCCGCGTTCGCCGAAGCAGCGTGACGCCCAACCCGCGATAGGCCCAGCCAGCCGACCGGATGCCCGCACCAGCGGCGGGCGTTTGGTTCGAACCGCGGCCGTGCGCACCTGCAAATCATCCGCCCGCGCGGCTTGCGGCCGCGAGCGGGTTGCCCCGGTAATGGATGCATGGGGCCGATCGATTGGACCATCCTGTGCCTCTACCTCGCGGGCATGATCGCGCTGAGCGCGCGCCTCGCGCGGGGCCAAAAAAACGCCGCCGACTACTACGTGGGCGGTCGCAACCTACCCTGGTGGGCCGTGGGCGTGTCCACCATGGCGACGCAGACGTCTGCGACGAGCTTCGTGAGCATCCCGGCGTTCGTCGCGCTCACCGAGGGCGGCGGGCTGTCCTGGCTGCAATACGAGCTCGCGGTGCCGCTGGCGATGATCTTCGTGATGATCGTCCTGATCCCGTTTTTCCGGCGCCTCGAGCTCATCAGCGTGTACGAGTACCTGGAGCTCCGTTTCGGGCCGGGCACGCGCAAGCTCATGAGCGCGATCTTCTTGGTGAGCCGGAGCCTCGCCACCGGCGTGATCCTGTACGTGAGCGGTCTCGTCCTGTCGGTGTGCCTCGGGCTGCCCGTGTGGATCTGCATCATCATCATCGCGATCGTCACGATCATCTACGACACCTTGGGCGGCATGGCCGCCGTCGTGTACTCAGACGTCATCCAGATGGTGGTCCTGCTCGGCGGCGTGGCCCTGTGCGTGGCGTTCGCTCTGCTCGAGGTGGGCGGATTCGGGGCAGCGGTCGGCATGATCCCCAGCGAGCGCCTGTCCGGCATCAACCCCGGCCACGGGTTCGGCGACGGCGCCGATATGCCGTTTTGGGGCTTTTTGATCGGAGGCGTGTTTCTGTACACCGCCTACTACGGCGTGGATCAGAGCCAAACCCAGCGCGAGCTGTCGGCGCCCACGACCGACGATACCAAGAAGGCGCTCGTCTTCAACGGACTCGCGCGGTTCCCCCTCACGATGTGCTACATGGTCCTCGGTATCGCCGTAGGAGCCGTATTTTTGGCCTCCGCCGATCTGCAGGAAGCGGTCCCCGATGACGAGCTCGACCAGCTCATCCCCCAATTCATCCTCGCCTACCTCCCGGTAGGGCTCACGGGAATCCTGTTTGCCGCGATCTTTTCGGCTGCGATGTCGAGCTTCGACTCGGCGCTAAACAGCCTCTCGGCCTCCACGCTACGGGACTTCGTCGAGCCCCTGCGGGGCGGCGGCTCCGGCGACGGGTGGCTGTTGCGCGCCGGCAAGGTCGTCACGGTCTTGTGGGGCGTCGTCATCACGGGCTTTGCCCTGCTCGTCGGCAACCTCGCCGATACGGTCATCGAGGCCATCAACCTGATCGGCAGCGTGTTTTACGGGCCCGTGCTCGCCGCCTTCCTCGCCGGGATCCTGGACCCGCGCGCGCGGGGGGCGGGCGTCACGGCGGGCGTGGTGGTCGGCGTCGGCCTCAACCTCGTTTTCGCCGCCGACTCGGTGACCGGGGCCCTCGGCCTGCTCGGCGAGCACGACGTCCACTGGATGTGGTGGAACCTCACCGGCGTGGTGGTGGCCGGCGTGGTGACCGCCGTGGTGAGCCGATTCCAGGAGCGACCCTCGCGAGAGACGCTCGAGCGCACCACCCTGCGGCTGTCGACGATCCGCGACAGCGAGCGGCCCTGGCTCGGCACCTACGTGCTCCTCGTCCTGTACTTCGTCGCGATCCTCGTGGTCGCCAGCCAGAGCGAAGCGATCCTCGCGGCCTTTGCCGACTAACGCCTCGGCCGAGCCGACGGCTGACGGCGCCGCCCACAGGCCACCGGGCTGGCCCGCCCGCGCGGCGCGGTCCCCGGCACTTCCCCGTGGCGTCCCCCTTGCCACCGGCTGGAAACGACCTTACTTTCACCCCGCCCGTGCTCCCGCGACCTGTCCAACCACGAGGTCGGCGCCGCCTGGGCGCGCCGTTTCGCCACGAGGCGCCGCGCGCCCGCGGGAATAACTGCTCGGGTGTCACTGGTCTGCGCGAGGGACAGCTATGCCAGCGATCGAGACCAAGGGATTAGCCAAGCGTTACGGGGCCGTACGAGCGCTGGACGGCGTTTCGTTCACCGTCGAGCCCGGCGAGATCATCGGCCTTCTCGGGCCGAACGGCGCGGGTAAGACGACTCTGATGAAAATTTTGACCGGCTACCTTCAGCCGGACGAGGGCGACGCCTCCGTCGGCGGTATCGAGGTGGTGGAAGATCCGCTCGGCGTCCAGCGGCGGATCGGCTACCTCCCCGAGAACGCGCCCGCCTACGGCGAGATGGTGGTCCAAGAATACCTCGACATGATGGCCACCCTGCGCGGGGTCGCAGACGGCGACAAGCGCCGCCAGCTGTCGTGGGCGATCCGCGCCACCGGCCTCGAGGACTTTCTCACGCGCCCCATCGCGAAGCTGTCCAAGGGATACCGCCAGCGCGTCGGTATCGCCCAGGCCATCGTCCACGAGCCCAAGCTCCTCATCCTCGACGAGCCGACGAGCGGGCTAGATCCGAACCAGATCGTCGAGATTCGCGCCCTCATCGCCGAGCTGGCCCAAAGCGCCACCATCGTCCTTTCGACCCACATCCTCTCCGAGGTCGAGATGACCTGCGAGCGCGTCCTCCTCATGTCCCGTGGGCGCCTGCGGGCCGACGCGAAGCTCTCCGAGCTTCAGGCCGCCAACGCGGCGGTGGTCGCCGTCGAGCGGGACGCAGAGGGCGTCGAGGCGGCCCTGGGTGAGATCGACGGCGTGGACAGCGTCGAGGAGAAGCCCGGCGACGGCAAATACCGCATGTGGCGCGTCACCGGCGAACGCGAGGAACGCGAGCTGCGCCTCGCCATCTTCGAATGCGTGCGGGACCGCGGCTGGCTGATCAGCGAGCTTCGCTCGGATACGCGCTCGCTCGAGTCGGTGTTCCGCGAGCTCGCGCAGGACAGCGGCCTCGGCACCGAGGCCCCGCAACCCGGCGCCGAAACCGTGGCCGACGCGAAGAAGGAGGAGGCGACGGCATGAAATACGTCTGGTCGATCACGGCGAAGGAGCTGCGGGGGTTCTTCCACTCTCCCGTCGCCCTGATCTTCTTGGCGACCTTCCTCGGGGTCGTCCTGTTTACGTTCTTTTGGTACGAAACCTTCTTTTCCCGCGGGCTCGCGGATGTGCGGCCCATGTTCGAGTGGCTGCCGCTCCTGCTGATCTTCCTCGTCGCGGCGCTCACCATGCGCCTGTGGAGCGAGGAGCAAAAGCTCGGCACGCTCGAGATGCTGATGACGCTGCCCGTCCCGCTGTACAAGCTGGTCCTGGGCAAATTTCTGGCCGGCATCATCCTCGTGGGACTCGCGCTCGTCATGACGCTCGGGCTGCCGATCACGGTGTCGATGATGGGCGATCTGGACTGGGGGCCGGTGATCGGCGGCTACGTCGGCGCGCTGCTGCTGGCGGCCGCGTACCTGTCCATCGGACTGTGCGTCTCGGCGCTCACCGACAACCAGATCGTGGCGCTGATCTTCACCACGCTGGCCTGCGCGCTGTTCTATCTGCCGGGCGCCGACGCGGTGGCCGGCCTGTTCGCCAACCACGGCGGCGAGATCCTGCGGGGCATCGGCACCGGTAGCCGGTTCGAGAGCGTGGCGCGCGGCGTCATCGATCTGCGCGACCTCGCCTACTACGGGGGCCTCGTGGCCTTCTTCCTCACGCTGAACACCGCGATCCTGCTCGCGAAGCGCTGGAGCGCGGGCGCCCGCTCGGCCCGAGAGCGGCACCGCACCAAAATCGCCGTGGCGCTTGTGTTCGCCAACGTGCTCGCCCTCAACCTGTGGCTCGCCCCGCTCGGCGGCGCGCGCGCCGATCTCACCCAAGATCGCCTGTTCAGCCTGTCTTCGGCGACCAAGGAGATCGTCCGAGACACGAGCGAGCCGCTCGTCATTCGCGGCTACTTCTCCGGCGACACCCATCCGTACCTCGCGCCGATCATCCCGCACATCCGCGACATCCTGCGCGAGTACGATCTGGCCGGCGGGCCGAACGTTCGCGTAGACATCGTCGATCCGTTCGAGGATGAGGAGCTCGAGGCGGAGGCGCGCGAAGACTACGGGATCGAGAGCGTGCCCTTTCAGTTCGCGGCGCGCCACGAGGCCTCGCTCGTGAACGCGTATTTCCACATTCTCGTCAAGTACGGCGATCAGTACGAGGTGCTGTCGATCGACGAGCTCGTCGACGTACGCGCCAGCGGTCCCGAGGACGTCGAGGTGCAGCCGTCGAACCTCGAGTACAACATCACGCGGGCGGTCCGGCGGGTGACCCAGGGTTTCGAGAGTATCGAGAACCTGTTCGCATCACCTGCCGGCGATGTCCGCCTCACGCTTTACGTCACGCCCGACACCCTCCCCGACGATCTTCGCGACATTCCCGGCACGGTGCAGGCCGTGGCCGACGAGCTGGCGGGCGAGCGCGGGGACCGCTTTCAGTTCGAAACCCAGGTCCCCGACACCGAGGCCGAGCAGCTTTCCCTCGCCGAGGAGCACGGTTTCGAACCGTTCGCGGTGAGCCTGCTCTCCGAGGAGTTCTTTTACATGCACCTCCTCGTCGAGGTGGGCGACCGGAGCGCCCCGATCTCGCTGGCAGACGCGGTCACCGAGGACGGCGTCTCCGAGGGGAACCTCCGCGCGGCGATCGTCGAGGGGCTCAAGCGAGCGGCACCGGGCTTTCTCAAGACCGTGGGGTTCGTCGCCCCCGAACCCGAGCAGCCGCCCGGCCATCAAATGCACGGGCAGCAGCAGCCGCCGATGCCGCCGCAGAGCTTCACACAGCTCCAAGAGGTGCTGGGCAGCGAGTACGACGTCGAGGAGATCGATCCCAACACCAGTGACATCCCCGGTGAGGTGGACACGGTCGTTTTGGCGGGCCCCGCGGACCTGAGCGACGCGGCCGTCCGCCGGCTCGATCAGTTCCTCATGCGCGGGGGCGGGCTGATCGTGCTCGCGGGACGCCACCGTTTGGACCTCGCGGCGCAAGATCTCGTCGTCGAGCCCGTGACCACCGGCCTCGAAGACGCGCTCGCCACCTACGGGATCGAGGTGTCTAGCGAGCTCATCCTCGACGAGCGAAACGACACCTTTCCCATGCCCGTGGATCGCCAGGTGGGCGGCAGGCCGGTGCAGGAGATGCGGATGGTCCCCTATCCGTTCTTCGTGCGCGCGACGCGGGATCAAGTGGACGACGACAGCCCGGTGTCCGCCGGGCTGCGCGGGGGCATCTTTCACTGGGCCTCGCCGCTTTACGCGCAAGGCGACGAGAACCTCGACATCGCGTCGATCGTGCGCTCGTCCGACAACTCTTGGCTCCAGTCGGGCCACGACGTGCGCCCGGACTTTACCCGGTACCCCGAGCAAGGCTTCGCCCGCCCCGCCGATCTCGACGACGAAGACCGCGGACCGCTATCGCTCGCGGCGACGGCGCGGGGACGATTCAACAGCCACTTCGCGCCGAGCGGCGAGGAAGACGACGATGAGCCCAGGGAGGACGAGCCCGCCGAACGGCTCCTCGAGCGCTCCGTCGCGGACGCGCGCCTGGGCGTCGTGGGCTCCTCGAGCTTCGTCTCCGACGAGCTCGTGCAGGTCTCGCGTCAGCTCGGCAGCGATCTCGTCATGGAGAATTTCCAGCTCGTGCAAAACCTCGTCGACTGGTCGGTGGCCGACACCGATCTCCTCGAGATTCGATCGGGCGGGCGGCACACGCGCCTCCTGGAGGTCGACGAGGACGAGCGCCGGCGCTGGGAGCTCATCAACTACGGGCTGGTCGCGCTGTTTTTGCTCATCGTCATCGGCGCGACCAGCTACAGCCGCCGCATGCTCACCCCGATGAAGCTCGCCCCGGCTCGAGAGCGGGAGGGTGCCCGCAAACGCGAGGAGGATGAGGCATGAGCACCAAGCTCAATCGGATCCTGATCGGTGCGCTGGCCGTCCAGGTGGCGATCGCAGCCGCGGTGTGGCTCACCCGCGACACCGGCACCGTCCCCGAGGCACAGCCGATCATGGCCTCGTTCGAGCCCGACGCGATCGAGCGTATCGAGATCTACGGCCACGCCGAGGGCGGCGACCCCGAAGACGCCCCCCCCGCCGTGGAGCTCGTCCGGGCGGGCGAGTCGTTCGCGCTGCACAGCGCCCACGGCTACCCCGCGGACGCGAGCAGCGCGCACGAGCTGTTGCAGAGCGTGGCGGCGTTGAGCTCGCGCGCGCCGATCGCCACGACCGAGGGCCGCGCAGCGCAGCTCGAAGTCGCGGAAACCGCCTACGATCGCAAACTCGTATTTCACGCGGGCGAGCAGGTGAGCACCCTGTATTTGGGCGCGCCCGCGGGGCAGGGCCGCATCGCGGCGCGCGCGGGCGACTCGGACGAGATCCACGCGGTAGACGGCGCGGTGGGACGCTCGGCAGCGGTTCGCACGGCGGACTGGGCCGAGCAGCCCTACTTCGATGTGGACGCGGATCGGCTCGAATCGCTGAGCGTCCGGTCCGAGGCGCTTCGCGCCACGTTCGAGCGCGACGGCGATGCGTGGGTGCTAAACGAGGCGGCCTCCGACATCGATGCGCCGGCGGACGAGGTCCTCGACGAGAGCGTGGTCACGGGCATGGTCGGCGCGCTCGAGGGTCTGCGCCTCGAGGAGGTCGCCGGGGCGGAGCCCGGTGCGTATCACGGACTCGGCGAGCCGCAGGCCGAGATCGCGCTCACCGTGCGCTCCGAGGAAGCCGAGGAGGCCGCGCCGGGCGGCGAAGACGATCATGAGCGCGCCCCCGAAGCCGGC
>SLNH01000440.1 GCA_007133195.1 Nannocystineae bacterium
CCCGCCGGCTTTGCGCCCCGTTTCCGAGAGGAAAGCCTATGAACGCCAGCGAGATTCAAATCGACCCGAGCCCCGCGCTCCGCGGGCTCGCCTGCCGGGAATGCGGTCAGCCCTACGACCACGCTCCCGTCCACGTCTGTGAGATGTGTTTCGGGCCGCTCGAAGTGGTCTACGACTACGACGCGATCGCCAAGACGCTCACCCGCGAGCTCATCGCGTCGCGCCCGCAGACGATGTGGCGCTACGCCGAGCTGTTGCCGCTGTCGGGCGCCCCGACCGTGGGCGCCGCCGTGGGCGGCACGCCGCTTTTGCGCGCGGACAAGCTCGCCCGCGCCCTCGGCGTCCGCGAGGTGTGGGTCAAAACCGACGGCGTGTGCCATCCCAGCCTGTCGTTCAAAGATCGCGTGGTGTCCGTTGCGCTGTCGAAGGCCAAGGAGTTCGGGTTCAAGACGGTGGGGTGCGCCTCGACCGGAAACCTGGCCAACTCGGTGGCGGCGAACGCCGCGGCCGCGGGGCTTCGCGCCTACATCTTCGTGCCGAGCACCCTCGAGCGCGCCAAGATCGTGGGCACCCAGGTCTACGGTCCGCGCGTCGTCGCCATCGACGGCACCTACGACGACGTAAACCGCCTGTGCGCCGAAATCGGCGACAAGTACAACTGGGGCTTCGCCAACGTGAATCTCCGCCCGTATTACGCCGAGGGCTCGAAGTCGTTCGCCTTCGAGATCGCCGAGGCGCTGGGCTGGAAGACCCCCGACCACATCGTCACGCCGATGGCCGGGGGATCGCTCATCTGCAAGATCCAAAAGGCCTGGAACGAGCTCGCCAAGGTGGGCCTTTTGGAGGAGCCTCCGGCGACCCGAATCCACGGCGCCCAAGCCGCGGGTTGCGCGCCGATCGCGAACGCCGTGCTCGAGGGTCGCGAGACCATCAAGCCGGTTCGGCAGCCGAACACCGTTGCCCACTCCCTGGCTATCGGCAACCCCGCCGACGGCTTTTACGCGGTGCGTACCATGGCGGAGACCGGCGGCGCTGCCGCCGCCGTCCTCGACGAGAACATCGTGAGCTCCATGCAGCTCCTCGCCGAGACCGAAGGGGTGTTCACGGAGACCGCGGGCGGCGTCACGGTGGGCGCGACCAGGGAGCTCATCCGCCGGGGGGAGATCGGTAAAGACGACTCCGTGGTGATCTGCTCGACGGGACAAGGGCTCAAGACCGCCGACCCGCTCGTCAAAAAGCTTCCCCCGCCGAGGGTCATCGCGCCCAAGGTCGCTGACTTCGACGCGCTGGAGCGAGAGTTGGGCTAGACTGACGACCTGGCGATCAGGCAGCCGAGGAGAAAGGAACTATGGCAAACGTCCGCATTCCAACGCCCCTTCGCAAGCTCACCGACGGCAAAGAGGAAGTCGCCGCCGCAGGAACGACCGTGGGCGAGCTCATCACGAACCTCGAGGAAAACTATCCCGGGATCCGCGCGCGCATTTGCGACGACGACGGCAGCGTGCGCCGCTTCGTCAACATCTTCGCAAACGACGAAGACATCCGGTTTTTGAACAACCTCGACACGCCGGTCAAGGAGGGCGACGAGGTGTCGATCGTCCCCGCGATAGCCGGCGGCAACGGCTGACCACAGCCTCGCGCGCGGTCGCCTCGCCGCTCGTGGGGTGAGGCGTGGTCGGCGCGCGGTGGGAGCGAATTGGCCCTGGGCGAGCAGCAGATCCGGCGCTACGCGCGCCATATCCTTCTGCCCGACATCGGCGGCGTCGGCCAGGCGCGTTTGCTCGCGTCCGCGGCCCTCGTGCCCGTGGGCCCGTCGCGCCCCGGGAGTTCGGTCGCCCTCGCCTACCTCGCCGCCGGCGGCGTGGGCACGCTCGTGGTCGATGACCAGTCGGGCGCCCCGGTGGAGCCGCGCGAAGCCCGGGCCAATATTCTGCTCGGCGACGAGGACACCGGCGAGGAGCGAATCGGCGCCCTGCGCCGCCGCATCCGGGCGCTAAACCCCGATGTGAGCGTGGTCGCGGCGGGGAACGGCGCGCCCGCGGATCTCGCGCCCTACGCCCTGGATGTTTCCGAACCTGCAGACGCCGGCGATCTCGCCTCGGCCCTCGCGGCCGGCGGCAGCGCCGCCACCCGAGCGCTCATCGCGCTGTCGAGAGAGCCATGAGCCTACACAGCTCAGCGCGGGTCGAAAGCGTTCTCGATCTCGTGGGGAACACCCCGCTCATCCGCCTTCGTTCGGTCGAGGCGCGAGCCGGCGGCGACGTCGAGATCTGGGCCAAGTGCGAGTTCGAAAATCCGGGCGGATCGGTCAAAGATCGCGCCGCTCGCCAGATGGTTCTGGACGCCAGAGCGGACGGCCGCCTGGCCGATGGGACGACGCTCATCGATTCCACGAGCGGCAACACCGGCGTCGCCTACGCGATGATCGGCGCGGCGCTCGGCATCCCGATCACCTTGGTGATGCCCGCCAACGTGTCCATGGCGCGAAAGAGCATCACCCAGGCCTATGGAACGGAGCTCGTGTATTCCTCGGAGCTCGAGGGCTCCGACGGCGCCATCCGGCTCGCGCGCGCGCGCGTGGCCGAGGATCCCGATCGCTACTTCTTTCCGGATCAGTATTCGAACCCCTCGAACCCGCGGGCGCACTACTTGGGCACGGGGGCCGAAATATTGGCTGCCATCGGGGATCGGATCACGCACTTCGCCACCGGCGTGGGCACCACCGGGACGATCATGGGCACCGGTCGCCGGCTCAAGGAGGAGCGGCCCCACGTCGAGGTGGTCGCCGTGGAGCCCGACGACTCGTTTCACGGCCTCGAGGGGCTCAAGCACCTCGACTCGTCGATCGTCCCCAAGATCTGGCAGCCCGAGGGCATCGTCGATCGCCGGCTGCCCATGCCCACCGACGAGGCGTGGGACGCCGCCGACCTGCTTTGCCGCGAGGAGGGCGTGTTCGTCGGCCACTCGGCCGGCGCCAACGTCGCCGGGGCGTGCCGCGTGGCCAAAGACGCCGGCCCCGGCGCCGTGGTCGCCACCATCTTACCCGATCGCGGCGATCGCTACTTCAAGCCGATGGCGTGGGAGAAGCACTATGTCTGGTGAGCTCGAGCCGGTGACGATCTCGCGGGAGCTCCTCGAGCGGGTGTTCGCCGAGGCAAAGCGGGCCTACCCAGACGAGTGTTGTGGCTGGCTGGCGGGCCCGAGACGCGGGGGGCGCGCCGAGGCGCTCCGCGCGTGCGAAAACGTCCAGGCCGCCGGGGACCACCCCACGGCGACGGATCGATCCGCGGAGACGGCCTACGTGATCGCCGGCCGCGATCTGCTCGAGCTCACGCGCGCGCTCGACGGCGACTACCCGCCCCTCGTCATCTACCACTCGCACCCGAACGGTATGGCCTATTTTTCGGCCACCGATCGGGAGGTGGCGACGAGCCCTTGGGGCGATGGGCCCGCCTACCCCGTGCAGCAGCTCGTGGTCGGCGTCACGGCCGACCGAGTCACCGAGGCGGCGCTGTTCGCGTACTCCGAGACCGACGCGGACTTCGTCGAGATCGCGCGCTATGCGGGAGAGGGCCAAGGGGCCGGCGAGGCGCCGTGACCGGCAGGGGCCAAATCGCCGGCGGGCCCGGCGCAGCCCTGCCCTATCGCGGCAGATCGCTCGCGATCGTGGTGTCCACGGCGCCCGAGCGCGGCGATGTCGATCGCGCGCTGTCGATCGCGCGGGCGGCGACCGATCTCGGCGCCGAGGTCGGGATCTTCTTCATGCACCTGTCCGTAGCCGGGCTGTCCCCGCGGCGGGACGCGCTTTTGGCGGCGAGCGAGGACGGCGTCGAGCTCATCGCGTGCGCGAGCTCGGCCGACGAATGGGGGCTCTCCGCGGACGCGCTCGGCGTGGATCTCGGCAGTCAGGACGATCACGCCGCGCTCGTTCACCGCGCCGACCGCCTCGTCGCCTTGACCTGACATGAAGCCGCCGCCCAAACTGATCGCCGTGGTCGTGGCGAGCGACGATTCGGCGCGCGTCGCGGAAGCGCTTCGCGCCGCCGTCGGCCTCGGGCTGCGCGGCGACGAGGTGGTCGTCGCGTTTGCCGAGAAAGCTGCGCGCGCGCGCGCCGAGGCGTCGCCCGCGGCCGCCAAGGCGCTTCGGACCCTCGAGGCGCTCGCCCGGCGGGTCGCGGGTATGGACGCCCTCGCCGAGGTCATTCAGGGCGCCGACGCCGCGGAGGTGTGGACGTGAGCGCGGGCGCGCGCAGGACCCGACTTCACCTCGTTCGCACGGCGCGGGGCGAGGCGCTCGCGAGGGCGGCGATGGCAGACGGCGATCGCTTGCAGTTCGTTTGGGGCATTTCGGGCGCGATGGCCGGCTCCGGACCAGCGAGGGCGGGGAGCTCGGCATCGAACCCGGCCGATGGCGACAAACCCCGACAGCTCGCGCCGGATCCCATCGCCCGCGATCTGGTACACCACATCTTCGATGCCGACGTCGTCATCGTCTGGTAGCGGAACGCGCGAGCTCGAACTCGATCTCCGCGGTGAGGTATGTCCCTACACCTTCGTGCGTGCGCGGCTCGCCCTCGAGGAGCTGGCGATCGGCGCGCGGCTGCGCGTCGTCGTCGACCACGAACCAGCGACGAAGAACATCCCCAAAAGCGCCGAAGCGTGGGGGCAGGTGGTCGAAACCGTCGAGGCGCGAGGCGACGGCACGTTTTCGATCACCCTCGTCAAGCGCGTGCGCTAAACGCCCCCGTCCCGCCCCGCCCGCGCGGGGCTCGGGGGGCGCGTTTTCCGCGGGCGGCCGCGCAGGCGGCGCCCGATGAGCCACGTCCGCGATGTGGCTGCGCAGCAGGGCGTGTGCTAGCGTACTCAGCATTGACGGCCGTTGAAAAACTCGCTTCGTTGCGAGCGATCCTGCGGGCTTACGAGCGCGTGGTGGTGGCGTTCTCGGGGGGTGTCGACTCGACCTTCCTCCTCAGTGTCGCCGCCGACGAGCTCGGCCCGAACTGCTTCGCGATCACCTGCGTGTCCGAGACCATGGCGCGATCGGAGGTCGAGGACGCGCGCGCGCTCGGCCAGGAGATCGGCCTGGGCGAGCGCCATCACATCGTGGCGTCGGACGAGCTCGGCCAGCCCGGGTTCGCCGAAAATCCGGCCCATCGATGTGCGCTGTGCAAGACCGAGCTCATGGAGTTGGCGGCGCCGCTCGCGGAGACGCTCGGCGCGCGCTTCGTGGCGCTCGGAACCAACACCGACGACACCGGCGACTACCGGCCCGGCATCCGCGCCGCCGCCGACCGAGGGGCGCGCGCGCCGATGATCGAGGCCGGGCTCGGCAAACAGGACATCCGCACGCTGTCGAAGGAGCTCGGCCTCCGCACCTGGGACAAGCCGCAGCTCGCGTGCCTGTCGTCGCGCTTTCCCTACGGCACGCACATCACCCCCGAGCGCCTGCGCCGGGTGGACGCCTTCGAAGAGGGCCTGCGCGCGCTCGGGTTCGCGCAGCTGCGCGTGCGCTTTCACGACGCCATCGCCCGCGTGGAGCTGAGTCGCGACGAACTCACCCGCGCGGTGGATCCCGATGTGAGGGAGCAGATCGTGACGCTAGGCAAAGACCTCGGTTTCACCTACGTGACCTTGGACCTCGGGGGATTTCGGTCCGGCTCGCTGAACGAGGCGGCCGGGCTGGTGCCGCTTCGGAGGCGGTCGCCATGAGGGCCCTTTTCATCGGCGCGAGCGCCCTGTCCGCGCTGGTGGCCGCGGAGGCCCGCGGCGCCGCGGCCTCGGGCACGGACGCCGAGCGCGAGGGCGGCGCCGCAAAGGCGGGCGAAGGCAGCAAAAAGGAGGCCCAGATTTCGCCCGAGACCGGCCGGATGGGCGACGAGGAGCGCGCGGCGTGGCAGCGCGAACTAGGTGGACGCATCGGCGAGGACCCGGAGGAGCTCATCAACATTCACGGTCTTTGGACCCAGGAGACCCTCGCCGTGCCGAAAAACGGCGACATCGCCGTTGGCGAGGACATTGCGGCCGAGGTCGTGGATAACTTTTTCCGCTGCCACTTCACCGATCAATCGACTGACATCGACGAAAAGCTCCTGCCGGTGCTCGTGCGCGCCGCCAAGCAGTTCGAGGTCGATCGGGTCGAGATCGTCTCCGCCTACCGCTCGGAAAAGCACAACTTGAACCTACGCAAAAAGAGCCGCCACGTCGCGCGAAACAGCCAGCACACCCACGGCACGGCGGTGGATTTTCGGCTGCCAGGCGTTCACGTATCGAGGCTCCACCGGTGGGCGCGCAGCCTGCGCCTGGGCGGCGTGGGCTACTATCCGAGCAGCGGCTTCGTTCACGTGGACACCGCCGAGGTCCGGTATTGGACGCTGCGGTAGCGGAGCGCCGCGAGCCGCTCTGGCTGCGACGCGCGCGTATCTGCCGGAGGCGCGCGCAGAAGCTATGACGACACCCACGGCGCCCGCGCTCGCGGTGGCCGCTCTGCTCGCCGCCGCGTGCGCCTCCGGGGACCGCCCCGGGCCCTCCGAGCCCGAGCCGCCCGCCGGCCCGTCCACGAGCGCGCTCGCCCGGTCGCTGGACCTCCCCATCGCGAAGGACCGCGAGGATCGCGCAGTCGCGGCGCTCGCGGCGCTCGCCGATCGCGCCGACGACGGTGACACCCAGGCGGCCTGGCTCCGCGGCCACTACCTCCTCGACCTGTTCGATGACGCCCGCTTCCGGCGCTCGGACACGAGTCTTCGCGTGCTCGAGCGCGCGCTGGGTGCGGGTGACGATGACGCAGAGGCGCCGCCGTCGCGCGGCACGCAAGCCACGGATCGGGCCCTCGAGGCGATCTCGCGCGAGCTCGATCGCGTGGCCGCGCGCGATCGGCTTCACCCCGGCGCGCGCGCGGCCCGCACACTCGTCGCCTACGATCGCACGCCGCCGCAAACGCGCGCAGAGGTGTATCGCGCCATGGGCGAGCTCAAGGCGATCGCGCGCGCGGACACCCCCCTTGCCGACAACGCCCGGCTCCGGCTTTACGCCTACGGCAGGCGAGCGTTCGAAGACGCCACCCGAGCGCAGTGGCGCGATCGGCCCCGCGTTTTGGCACACGCGCTCTATCCGCTCTACGACGCCGATCCCGAGCCGTTTTTCGCCGATGATCCCGATGACCGGCCGCCGCCGCCCGACCCCGTGATTCTGCTTGACGAGCTCCCCGAGATCCTCGGGCCTGTGGTCACCCGAGACGCGCGACTCGCCGACGCGGCGACGAGCCTTCGCGAGGCGCTGACCGAAGCGGAGACGATCTCAGCCAGGAAGTTTCCCCGGCCGCTCGACACGGACGCCTTGGAGCTGCCCTCCGCCACCGCGGCGTCGGCCTACGACAACACCCCGCGCCTCGAGCTCGGCGACGGCGCCACGGAGCCAGCCGAAGATCTGGCGAGCCGCGTCGTGGACGCGGTGCTCGGCGACGGGCGCGGGCGCCTCGCGCTCGCCCTGTCCGCCCGCGCCCCTGCGGAGGCGGCGCTCGTCGGCGGCCGCGTGGCCGCCCTCGTCGGCGCACCCGAGCTCGAACTCCTCGTCGCGACCTCCGAGACGTATGCCCCGCCGGCGGGAAGTTTTTGGCAGGGGCGCTTGCCCGGCGGGCGCGCCGAGCGCGCCTCGGTCATCCCGATCCGCACGGCCCGGCTGTCGCCCGACGGCTCTTCGAGCGACGCCGCGGCCGGGCTGGGCGAGGAGCCAGCGGGCTCCATGCCCCGGCGAGGCCCGGTGACGCCGGAAGGGGAGCTGGATCTTCACCTCGTCGTAGACAGCGCCGGGTGGCAGCTCCGGTCGCCCGAGGGCGCGCTTTCGCCGATCGAGAGCGACACCGGGGCCGCCGATCCGCAGGGCGAGCTCACCGAGCTCCTAGAGCGCGTGCGCCTGGCGTTCCCAGACGAATCCTCGCTGGCGCTCGTGCCCGCCGA
>SLNH01000386.1 GCA_007133195.1 Nannocystineae bacterium
CGGTCGATGTCGAGCCCTGCGCGGAAAACGAAATCTCAGACCCGGATCGAACGCGCCTGCCGCGAAATCAATCCGAGGGCACCCTGCCCCGCATCGCCGTCACCACCGGCGCGTGCGACGCGCTCGAATGTCTCGTCGGCAAGCTCGGGGTCGACGAAAGCGAGTTTTCGCCCGAGTCGGGCGACGGGAGCATTCACCTTTATCAGGGCGGCGTCGGGCTGGATCTTCCGCAGGGTGTCCCCGCCGGCCGGGGGATGTACACGGACGATTCGGACCACGACGTGGCGGCGCCGGGCGAGTCGTTTTCGCTGGCCCAGGAGCTTTGGGACGACGAAGACGCCCTCATGGATTACGACATCGTGATCAACTCTTGCGAGTGCGCACCGGATACGCAAAACAAGTCGATCGGTGCTCGTGAGGCGCTCGAGGCGTACACCGAGGCAGGCGGACGCGCGTTTTTGTCGCACTGGCACTACGTGTGGCTCGACGAGGCGCCCGGCGCGCTCGCGTCCGTGGCAAACTGGACCGACACGCGAACCTACCCGGACGACGAGGAAGCGCAGACGGCGAGGATCAACGACGGGTTCGAAGACGGCCAAAAACTCAGCGAGTGGATGCTGGAGATCGGGGGCTCGGAGGACTACGGCGAGTTTACGCTGTTCGAAGCGCGCTCGACGATCCAGGACATCGACACCGAGCTCGCCGACAACTGGATCACTTTCGACAACCTGGCCGATGGAGGACGCGAGCAGAGCCAGTACATGAGCTTCAATACGCCGGTGGGTGAGCCCGATCAGTGCGGGCGCGTCGTGTTTAGCGACATTCACGTCACATCCGAGGTGGCCGGCGGAGATCGGTCGGGCGAAGGCCACCCGTTCCCCGAAGGCTGCTCGGACGCGATCCAGGCCCAAGAAAAGGCGCTCATCTACCTGCTGTTCGACGTCGGCGCGTGCATCGATCGCGAGGTGCCGCCGATCGAATAGCGGGCGCCTCGCTCGTTACCGACGAAGCCCCGCGCGGAGCTCTTGGGCGAGCTCGCGGCTTCGCGCGGGGTCCGCGGCGGGCGCCTCGCGCTGCCCCCGAGGGGCTGCTTTGAGAGCCCGCACGCGGCCGGCCGCCTCGGCCACCCGGTCTCGAAACGCCGGGCGGCGCTCGCCCTCGCGGACGATGGCCTCGTAGGCCGCGTCTTGGACGTCTTCGCGCCGGCAGGCGAGCAGAACGTCGCAGCCGGCCTCCACAGCCGCGGTCGCGGCGTCGCCGGCGCCCGCGTGATCGCTTATCGCCTTCATGTCCAAATCGTCCGAGACCACGACGCCCGAGAACCCGAGCTCCTCGCGGAGCAGCCCCGTGACGATGCGCCGCGACAGCGTCGCCGGCGTTTTGTCATCGAGCGCGGAAAATACGACGTGGGCGGTCATCACCATCGGGATGGCCGGATCTCGCGCCGCGCGGCGAAACGGGAGGAGCTCTATCGACTCGAGCCCCGCGCGGTCTCGGTCGACCCTGGGCAACGCCAAGTGGCTGTCGAGCTGGGTGTCGCCGTGGCCAGGGAAGTGCTTGCCGCACCCCAAAACGCCCGCCCGACGCAGACCGCGAGCGAAGGCAAGCGCCCGCGCCGCCGCCCGACCCGGATCGCGCGAAAACGCCCGATCTCCGATGATGGGATTGTCTGGGTTCGTGTGAACGTCGAGCACGGGCGCGAAATCCACGTCGATCCCGACCGCCGCCAGCTCCGCCCCCATCGCCTGGCCCACGGATTCCGCGAGCGGCTCGGCGCGACCGCCCGCGACCTCGTCGAAGGCGAGCATGGGCGGCCATTCGGGAAGCGGCGCGCGAATTCGCTGAACCCGGCCGCCCTCCTGATCCACGCACACGAGCGGCGGAGGCTCGCCCGCCGGCGCGCGGGTCTTGAGATCCGCGACGAGGGCCGCGATCGCGCGCGTGTCGTGCTCGCCGTCGCTCCCTGCCGTGGCCAGATTTCTGGCAAACAAGATCGCGCCGCCCGCCCGACCGCCAGCGAGCCGGCGCGCGAGCTCCTCGTCCACCCGCGGGCCGGGAAAACCCACCCATAGGATTTGACCCGCGTCTCGCCGGAGCGCCTGACTCATGCGCGCCGAGCCTACCAGAGCTCGCGCTCGGTTTGCGCCGCGGCGCCGCCCGGGCCGACGGGAAGCCGGGCGTCGATGTCCCGCGCGAGCGCCGCGCGATCGAGGCGCCCCGCGGTGCTCGTGGCGCTGTAGAGCGTCCATGCCCGCGCCGAGCCCTCACCCACGCCGAGGAGCACATCGGCCCTGCCGTTTCGGCTGAAGTCGGCCACGGCCAGCACATCGACCCGGACGTCTTCGACGTTCGACTCGAACGCGAACGACGCCTCGCAACCGCCGGGCTCCTCGCCGCTCGCCACGAGCTCCGCCGGCGGATCCGCAGCGGTAATGCCGCGCAGAGAATACGCCGCGGGCCCGGTCCCATCGACATCGACCACGAGCTCGCCGCCCTGCAGACACGCGTCGCCGCTGGGTGGCTGCGGAGCGCCGCCGTCTTCGCCGAACAGCGCGCCCGCCGCTTCGGCCTTCACGTTCGCGATGGCCACCCCGCAGCCGCCGAGCGCCCGCTCGCAAGCGGGATCGAACGCCGGCTCCTCACCGAGGACGGCCTCCTCCGCGCACGGCGGCGAGCCCATGTACGAGCCGATGAGGAGGCGCTCGCCCTCGACCTCGGCGGTCCCCGTCGCGGACATCACGCCGGCCCGCCGCCCGTCCCAAGCGAACACCGATAGCTCGCCGACGCCGCCCCCGGAGATCACGTCCTGTAAAAATTCGTCGTCGGCATACCACCCGCCGGCGCGGCCGAGCACGGGCCCAAACGCCGGCCTTCCTCGCGCCGCGCCGGGACAGTACGCGCCTATCAAGAACTCGGCCTCCTCGGGGGCGGGTGCCGCGGCTTTTTCGCCGCGCGCGGTGTCGTCCCGGGCCTCGCCGTCCTCGTGCACCGCCCGGTGGGCCTGGGTCGCGCGCCCTTCCGCGGGCACTTCGCCGTGCTCGGGCGTCACAGGCTGGCACGCGAGGAGCGCGAACGCCGCGGCGCACCCGACGGCGACGAGCGAAGCCACCTTCGGCCGGAGATAACTGGCGCTGTCCATGGGATATCGGCCCGCCGCGAGGCAACTCGGTTGCCCGACGCGGCGTCCAAGCTCGCCGTGAAGGCTCGATCCCCGTTTCGCGAACCGGCTCGCCAGGAGGCGTTCGGTCCCGGTGAAGACCCCGAAAACGCGACCCGATGCGCAAGGCGCGCGCGATTGACGGCGACCGGGGCCGCCAATATAGTGCGCGGGCCTCAGGGCCCTTTCTCCCGATCGTTCGGAGGAGTCATGACGCCGCCTGGACGCCTACATATAGCATCTGCCGCCGCGGCTCTGCTCGCCGGTGGGGCAGTGTCACTGGCAAACGTCGCTCACGCGCAGGTCGGCCCCGGCGGGATGCCGGGAGAGCAGCAGCCGGGTGGGCCGCAGCAGCCGACCCCTCCCGAGGACGACGGCGAGGAGGTAGCCGAGGAGGCTCCCGAAGAAGCCGAGGAGCCGACGCTTCCCACCACCCCGGTGTTGCCGCCGCCGGACGAGGAGACGAAGGAGTTCGAGATCATCGAGCTCGACGGGTATCTCCGCGGCCGCGGAGACTGGTTCCGGCAGCTCGACCTGGGCTTTCGCGACGACCCCGACATCGGCGGCGCCCCGTTCCCGAACCAGCTGGGCTGTGAGCTCGAAGGCGAGGTGGAGGACGCGCCCTGCGGCAACTCGCTCACGTCGGCGAACATGCGCCTTCGCCTCGAGCCGGTGATCAACCTACACGAGCGGGCCTCGGTCCACGCCCGTATCGACGTGCTCGATAACTACGTGCTCGGCTCCACCCCGGATACGTTTTTCGGCGACGGCTCGATCCGGAACGACCGCCCCCTGGACGCCTTCACGGGGGGCCAAGCGCCGCCCGAGGGCGGCCAAAACGACCGGTTCGACAGCATCCGCGTCAAGCAGGCATGGGGTGAGGTGTCGACGCCGCTCGGGCTCGTCAAGTTCGGCCGGCAGCCCGAGCACTGGGGGACGGGGATGTTCTTGAACAGCGGCGGCTTCGATCCGATTCACGGCGTCTACGACTACGACGCGGACTTCGCAACGACGTTCGACCGGGTCATGTTCTCCACGCGCCTGCCCGGGACCGAGCTGCGCGCCGCGGCGGCCATGGACTGGGCGGCCACCCAGCCCACCTCCGGGCAGACGGGGGCGATCGGCGCGCGCTATGACGGCCAGCCGTGGAACCTGGACAACAGCGACGACGTCCAGCAGTGGTCGTTCGTGCTCTCGAGGCTCGACTCGCCGGACACGTTCCAGGAGCACCTCGATGAGGGCCGCCTCGGGCTGAACTACGGGCTCTACTTCATGTACCGCAGCCAGGATTGGGATCAAACCGGCTACGAGCTCGGCGAGACGCCTCCGCCGGATAGCTTCGCGCCGCGCGACGCGAGGCTGTGGATGCCCAACGTGTGGGGGCGGATCGGGTACGGCGACATGGAGCTCGAGCTCGAGGCGATGACGGTGCTCGGCCGCATCGGCAGCATCGCGGACCTCGACGTAGACGGCGATACGGTCGCCGAGTCGGTAGACGTTCGCAGGTTCGGCGGCGTCGGCCGCTTCACCTATCGCCTCCTGGACGACGACATGGAGCTCCGCGCCGAGACCGGCGTCGCGTCGGGCGATCGCTTTCAAAACGATCCGCGCGGCCGGGTCAACATCCGCAATCGCCGTTTTCCCGTGTCGCCCGGAGATACGACGATTCGCGACTTCATGTTCCACGAAAACTACAACGTCGATTTGATCCTGTTCCGCGAGCTTTTGGGCACCGTGACGAACGCTACCTACGTGAAACCCACGATGTGGTGGCAGCTGTTCGATGAGCTCGACGTCGAGGGCAGCGCGATCGCGAGCTTCGCCAACCGGCGGAGCGCGACGCCCGGCGAGAGCAACTTTTGGGGCCTCGAGCTAAACGGCCGGGCGAACTACCGGGGAGACGGATTCGTGGCCGGCCTCGCCTACGGGGTCCTGTTTCCCGGAAACGCGTTGGACTTCCCCGACGACGAGGCCGAGTTCGGCGAAAACGCAGGTAGCGCCAATATCGCCCAAACGATCCAGGCGCACCTCGTCCTGCACTTTTAGGCGCGGGCGGGCGCGCTGGCCGCCGCGGGCGCGGGGAGGGAAGCGATGGCCAAGGCGAAGACGCGCTACCGCTGCCAGGAATGCGGTCACGACGAACCGCGCTGGCTCGGCCGCTGCCCCGACTGCGGGGCATGGAACAGTCTGGTCGAGGAGCTCGTCACTGGGCGGCGCGGCGCCCCGCCAGCCCCGAGGGCCGAGCCCAGCGCGGCCGTCTCCATCGCGGAGGCGCCCGCGACCTCGGCCGAGACCCGCGTCCGCTGCGGGCTCGCCGAGCTCGATCGGGTGCTCGGCGGGGGCCTCGTGCCGGGCTCGCTCGTGCTCATGGGGGGCGATCCGGGGGTGGGCAAGTCCACGCTCGTCTTGCACCTGCTCGATGGGGTGGCGCGCGCCGGACACAGCGTGCTTTACGTGAGCGGCGAGGAGTCGGTCGCGCAGACGGCGCTCCGGGCGCGCCGCGTTCGCGCCGAGGCCGAGGGGCTCACCCTGCTCGCCGAGACGCAAATCGAGCGCATACTCGAGGAGGCCGAGCGCCTAAAGCCCGCAGTGCTCGCCGTCGACTCGATCCAAACCGTACATTTGTCCGAGCTCGGCTCGGTCCCCGGTTCGGTGGGACAAGTGCGGGAATGCGCGAGCCGGCTTTTGGACTTTTCGAAGCGCCTCGGAATTCCCACCATCGTAGTCGGCCACGTAACGAAGGAAGGCTCCCTCGCTGGCCCCAAGACGCTGGAGCACGTGGTAGACGCCGTGCTTCACTTCGAGAGCGAAGGCGCGAGTCCCTACCGGATCGTCCGCGCGCAAAAAAATCGGTTTGGCTCCACGCAAGAGATCGGCGTGTTCGAGATGCGCAGCGAGGGGCTGTGTGGCGTCGAAAACCCGTCGGAGCTGTTTTTGGCCGAGCGGCCGGCCGGCGCGCCCGGCTCGGTGGTGGTGGCGAGCGCCGAGGGCAGCAGGCCGATCCTCGTCGAGGTGCAGGCGCTCGTGGCGCCACCCGCGGCGGGCGTGGCCCGCCGCACCTCGGCCGGCGTCGACGGAAACCGCCTGTCTCTCATCGCCGCCGTGCTCGCCCAGCGCGCAGGCTGCGACGTCCTCACGCAGGACATCTTCGTCAACGTAGCCGGCGGCGTGAAGCTGACCGAGCCCGCGCTCGACCTGGGCGTCGCCTGCGCCATCGCCTCGTCGGCGCGCGGCCGCGCAGCGTGTCCGCGTACCGCCGTGTTCGGCGAGGTGGGCCTCGCCGGTGAGATTCGCGCAGTGACGCTTCCCGAGCTGAGGCTCGCCGAGATCGCCAAGCTCGGATTTTCGCGCTGCCTGTTGCCGGCGCAAAACGAGCGGCGCCTCGACGCCCGCACCACGGGCGATCTCGAGCTGGTGCCCATCGAGCACCTCGAGACCGCCCTCGACCTCATGTAGCCAGGGCGCTCGGCGCCCGCTGCGCTCAGCAACCGGAACGGGCGCCGCCACGGCGCGCGCTTGGGCGCGTGACGAGCCTTCGTCAGGAATTTGGCTCGTGAGCGGCCCGCACGTGAAGGCACGGGCTCGCCTGAAACCCAGCCGGGAATTTGGCTATCTCACCGGTACTCGTCGCGCCGAATCGGTCGATTCACGCAGGTGGGTCGCGAACGATCCGGTGAAGGCCGTTTCGAATCGCGCGCGGGAGATCGGGAGGAAGCGCGTATGTGGATGGAAAACGGGCGAATCGCATGGACGTGTAGGGCGAGCCCCGCAAGCCGGCACAGCGGTACGAAGCGCGCCGCGGATCGGGCGTGGGGCGTTCATGGCCGCCGGCGCCGGTGGTCCGGCGCCGGGCTCGCCGCGATCGCTGCCGGCGCGTTGGCGCTGGTCGCGTGCGGCGACTCGACGACCGGGGACGAGGCGGTCTTGGATCTGGACACGCTCGAGGCGGAATCCGACTTTGGAACCTTCGAAGCAGAGCGCGCACAGGACTCGTTCGTGGGCCCGATCGGCGACGGCCAGGCGATCGGCATCACATCGCTCGAGGAAGCTCAGGGCGGACAGTGGCAGGATCTCGAACCCGGTGACGACGTGGCCGTATATCTTTACGAGCGCCAGCAGATCGCGCTCATGATGGGTGCGCTGGACGAAGACGGCACCGCGACGCTCGAGAGCGAGGAGCTGAGCGACTTCGATTCCACCGCGGACATCGAGCTGGAGGACGACGTCGTCACAGGAACGGTGACGTTCCGAGACGAGCCGCCCGCGCAATTTACCGCCGAGGAGGCCACCGGCGTGGGCGGCGTGTACTGGGCGACCGGCACGGACCTCGATCCGATGGTGAGCGCCGACTGGGTCGTGCTCCCCGACGAGCGGCAGTGGGGCTGCGTTTGCTCGCCGCCAGGCACTGCCGCCTGCTGCCACCTCGGCCGGTTCTGATCCGGTGTCGGCGGCGCGCGCACCGAGCGCGCCCGCCGTTTGGATGCTAGCGGGCCTGGGATTTTTCGATGAGCTCGCTCAGCGCCGGGGCGGCGGATACCTCGAGGGTGAGCGCCGACTCCCCCTCCGCTTCGTCTTCGACGTCGATCGGTTCGCAGTGGACGGGAACGTCGCCGCGATGCGGCGCCAGCTCGGGCGCGAGCTCGCGGTTTTTGAGGTCGATGGGCGTCGGGACCACGCACAGGGAGTAGGCGCCGGGGGAAATCCCGGCGAGCTGGGCCGGCCGATCGGGAAACGCGATATCTCTTTGCCGGAAGTCCTCGCTGCCCCGATGCAACGCGCGCTCGAGGTCAGCGGCGGGAGCGTAATTGTGACGGCCCCGGAACAAAAAGACCTCAGCCCAGGGAATCGCCTCGCCGCCGGGGCCGCGCACCGTCACCGCGAGGTCGTGGCCGGTTCGGTCGAGCGTCAAATCAGCGCGCAAGGTCTCTCCCGCCTTTACGACCAATCGCTTTTTATCGCCCTGAATTCCTTTCTGCCCCAGAACGGCAGAGAGAGACAGCGCGTGCGGGCCAGGACCGAGGCGCTCGAAGACGAACGGCTCCCCTGGGCGCACGGGGATTCTAGAAAAGCTGCTCGCCACGTCCAGATCGACCTGCGGCCGCGCCACCACCCAAATCACCGGCGGCGCGTCGCCCTTCACCGTGAGCTCGCCCTCGACGCGCCCGAACGGCGCCAGCTCCAGAACGAGACCATCGGCGTCGCGCTCGCCCGACGCGATCCGAAGGGGCATGGAGCGGCCGCGCCCGTCGTGCTCCGCCACGGCGGCGAGGGCCGATGTGGGCAGATCGCCGAGCGAAAACCGGCCCCCGCGATCGGTTTCCGCGGTGTGCGCGCCAAACCCCCGGCCAAAGCGGCGATAGCCGTGGGCGTATTTGCCATCGCCGATGATAAAGTTCCCGATCGCGACCTCGGCCCCGCCCACGGGCTCGCCGTCCTGATCGACGACCCGGCCGCTCACAGCGCGAGCGTCCTCGGCCGGGGGCGCACCGCCGTCGCGGGCTCGCGCCTCGAGCTCGTCGTAGACAGCCCTCGCCTCGTCGTAGCGGCCGAGGGCCTGGAGCGCTTCCGCGACGGCGATCTCGAGGTCGACGACCAAGGCATGATCGCGCCCCAGCGCGCCCGCGGCCGTCTCCCGGGCCGATTTTCCGACCTCGAGGGATTCTTCGAAGCGCCCGAACTCCGCATAGAGCTCCGCCAGTTCCCCCTTCGTCTCGGCGGCCCGTACGCTCTCGGGCCCCTCGTCCCGCTGGTAGCCGGCGAGCGCGGCCGAAAGCGCCTCCTCGGCCCCGTCGTAGTCGCCGCGCTCGCGGTAGATGCGGGCGAGCGCCCGATCCATCCGGGCGCCGAGCCTGGCGTCTCGGCCGTGGCGATCGACCGCCGCCCGCGCCCGCTCGGCGATCCGGAAGATCTCGTCGTGATCCGAGGAAAACCTGGTCTCCGCGTCCACCCGGGCGACCAGCGCCCGCGCCCGAAGCTCGTCGTGGCCCTCCACCTCGGCCAAAAATTCGGCCTCATCGAGCGCCTCGCGCGCCGCGCTCACCCCGTCCAGTGCGATGTGGATCTCGCCGGCTTGGTAGAGCGCCTCGGCGATGAGCGGGTCGTAGCCGACCTCGCGGGCGCGCGAAAGGGCCTCCTCGGCCGGCGTTTCGGCTCTGCGGGCGCGGCCCGCCTCCCACAGCGCGCGGACCTCGGCGAGATCATTCCGGACGTCCCGGACGGCGTGGCGGGTCGCCTCGTCTTCCGGCGGCGCGATCCCCGCCCGGAGCGACTCCCAATCCTCACAGTCCGCGATGCGCGGGAGCCCCTGGGCGGCCACCGCAGCGTTTTCCACCGCGCTTTCGCCGGCGTCGCGAAACACCTCGGCGAGCGAGCCGAGCTCGCGGCGCCGCCGCGACAGGCACTGGCGCGCGAGCAGATAATCGTCCTCGCTCACCTCGCCGCGCCCGTAGGTCGCCTCGCAGACGCCCTCGTATGTGTCCTGCCACGCCCGGGCGTAGTCGCCGAGATGCTCGATCGCGGTGGACACAGGCGCATCGGCGCCGCCCTCGGCGAGCGCTTCTCGCACCTCGGCCTCGATGTCGTCATCCCAGATCCCGACGAGCTGCTCGTCCCCGTCGCCGCACGGCGACCCCGCCGAGTCCCCACCCGCGAGCATCGTCGCGCCCGCAACCGACACCACCGCCGCGGCCCCAGCGAGCGCGTAGGCAAGCCGCCGCCGCCGCCCCAGCGCCCGCTCGATTTCGGCCAAAAGCGCGTCCATCGACGGATGCCGATCGCCTGCTTTGGGCTCGAGCCCGCGGCGCACGGCGCGGCCCAGGCGCGCCGGCACCGAGGTCTTTCGCTCCGGCGCGGAAACCTGGCCCGCCTTTGCTCGCCGCCGGATCTCTCCGAGGCTCTTGCCGGTAAACGGCCGCACGCCGTAGAGCGCCTCATAAAGCGCGACGCAAAATCCGAACTGGTCCGTGCGCTCATCCGGCTCGCTCCCCGCGTGCTGCTCGGGCGCCATATACGCGGGCGTTCCCATGATGGCGCCCGCCGCCGTAAGCACCTCGAGCCCCGAGTCGCGGCTCCCATGGCTCGGCGCCGTGGCCTCGAGCGCGACGTCGTCGCTCGCGCCTGCGCCGGCTCCGCCCGAAGGCATTGAGCTAGCCTGGGAGCTAGCCTGGGAGGTGCCCTGGGGCGAATCGGGGCGCGCGGCGTGGACGAACCGCGCGAGCCCGAAATCCGTCACCACCACCCGGCCGCGCTTGCCCAAAAGCACGTTCGCGGGCTTGAAATCCCGGTGCACGAGCCCCGCCGAATGGGCCGCCGCCAGCGCCCGTCCCGCCCCCAAGAGCACCTCGGCGACCTCCCGCCACGGCCGCGCGCCCCGCGCGAGCCACGAGGCCAGGGTTTCGCCCTCAATGAGCTCCATCGCCACGAAGTCTGTGCCGTCTTCGGAGCCCACCTCGTACACGGTGATGACATTCGGGTGGCTTAGCTTGGCCATCGCCCGCGCCTCGCGCAAAAGCCGCGCGCGCGCCTCCTCGGACACCTGGTGGCCCGGGTGGAGCACTTTGAGCGCGACATGGCGATCGAGGAGCGGATCGTGCGCGGCGTACACGCACCCCATTCCGCCCTCCCCGACGATGCGCGCGATGGTGTACCGCCCGAGCGTTTGTCCCGGGGCGAGCCCGCCGCGCACCGCGGTCGCCTGCGGCGTCGCCCCGGCCTCGCCGTGCGCGTGGCTATCGCCGGCTTGGTCCGCGAGGACCGTTCGGTCCTCTCCAGACACAGCCCCCGAGCCCTGGCCAGCCCCGCGGGGCGCGCTGCCATCCGGGCCACCGCCCCTGTCTCGCCCCTCGCTCACCGATGGGGAGCGTAGCGAATTTAGGAGGGGGCTTCACGCCTCGAGCGAGGCGCGATCCGTGGAGGGGGACAACGCGACCCGCAAACGTTTTCCCGCTCGTAGTCGCGACGCCGCGCGTATCGCAGGAAAGCTACCTACAGCGGCTCCCAGGATCACTGAGCCTGTGGCCGGCCTGAACTCATCCGGCTGGCCGCTGGGGGCGGCCCGCCAAGATGATGGCCTCGCCTCGCGGGGGCGCTCAGGGGGCCGCCTCGAGCGCTTCGATATCCTCTTCCACGCGCTCGACCACGGCTGGGTCGTCGGTGAGATCGATGTAGAGCTGAAACGCCTCGATGGCCTTGTCGTTTTCGTGGTTCAGGCGATGCATGTGGCCGATGTCGTACCACGCGTCGGCGAAGCTGGGATCCAAGCCCACGGCCTCCTGATAGGCCTCGAGCGCCTCGTCCACGTACTCCTGCCGGCGATACACGACGCCCAGGTTGAAGTGGTATTGAGCCACGTTGGGATCGAGATCGATCGCCCGCTCGAAGCTCGCTTTTGCGTCGTCCATGCGCCCCTTCTCCCGGTAAGCCCTGCCCAGGTTGTTGTGGTGCGTGGACTCGTCCGGGGCCAGGCGCGTGGCGAGCTCGAGATGCCGGATCGCCTGGGCCGGGTTCCCGTGCCGGCGGCGCAGAGCACCTAGATTACTCTGCAACGTCGCGCTTCGCGGGTCGAGGCGGCAGGCGCGCACGAGCGAACGCAACGCGTCCCGCGGGCGCTCTTGTCGGTAATAGATCATGCCGAGATTCGCCCAGATCTGCGGGTTCTGATCGTCGAGTTCGGCGGCGCGCTCGTAAGCCTCGATGGCCTTGTCTACGTCGCGCCTGTCCATGTAAAGGTGACCGAGCTGCGCCCACGCCCCCTCGTGATCCTCGCGCTCTTCGATCGCGCGTTCGAACGCCTCGATCGCTCGGTCGATGCGCCCCTGCTCCGCTTGCGCGAGACCTTCGTTGTAGTACGCACTGGCGCGATCGGCCTGCGCTTCTCCTGCGCCAACGTAAAACGCGAGGGCGAGCGTAACGGCGGCAAAGCAAATCCTCGTCGTGTTCACGGCCTTCCTCCTCGGCAGCCGACGGTAACACGCGCCGGCCGGTCGAGGTCGCCGCGGCGCCAGGCGCGCGGTTTTTTGCGGCCGGCAGCGTTCCGAGCTACGGTTTCCGCCCCATCGGCCTCCCCCAGCCGTATGGCCGGAGCCACGAGCCCGTGAGAATTCTCTCCTCGACCCAAGCGCTCCGCGTAGAGGTAGAGGAGCTCGGACACCGCCGCAGCGAGACCTGATCCGGGGCCACGGACGCGGGCGAGTGAACGTAGGGGCGGGATGATGAAGAGAGAACACGACATCGATGCGGTGATTCCTGAACGCACGCTGCTCGACGGCGGCATGGGGACGGCGCTCCTCGCGCGAGGTATCGACCTCGACGAGCATCCCCCAGAGCTTTGGAATGCGATTTACCCCGAGCGGGTCCGCGAAGTGCACGAGGAGTTCGTCGCCGCCGGCGCCGACGCCATCCAAACCAACAGCTTCGGCGCAAGCCGCCTGCGCCTCAAGGCGCGCGGCCTCGCCGACCGCGCCCGCGAGCTCAATATCGCCGCCGCCGCTCTCGCCCGACAAGCGCGGCCAGCAGGCTCGGTCATCGGCTCCATCGGCCCCACCGGTTATTTGCCGCCGCCAGAAGGGTCGGCCGATCTTTGCGAGCTCGAGGCGACTTTCGGGGAGCAGGCCGCCGCGCTCGCCGAAGGCGGCGTGGATCTCCTCCACGTGGAAACCATGGCCCACGCCAAGGAGATGCGCGCCGCGATCCGGGGGGCGCGCGACGGCGCACCGAACCTCCCGCTCGCCGTGTCGATGAGCTGCAAGCGGTGCGGAGAGTCGTACGCGACCTCGCTCGGCTACGCGGCCGAAACCTTGATCGAGGTGATGCTGGAAGAGGAGGTCGAATTCGCCGGCGTCAACTGCGCGCTCGGCCCCGGCGACTTGCTCGATCTCGCTTCGCGACTCGTGGAAACCGGGCTCCCCGTCATCGCGCAGCCCACGCTCACGCCCGACGGGGCCGCCGCGCTCCATCGCAGCGAATTCGCCACCGGAGCCCAGGCTCTGTTCGCCCTGGGCGTGCGCGCCGTCGGCGGCTGTTGCGGAACCGAGCCCGCCGACATCGCTGCCGCCCGCGCCGTGCTCATCGAGCAGGGCTAGCTAGGCGGTGGCGCGGCGCCCATTGCCCTTCGAGCCGACGGAGCCTTTCCCGCCGCTGCTCGCGCCGCCGCCGCTCGCGCCCGATTTTTGGCCCTCGGCCTTGTCTTCGGCCTTGTCCCCACCGCTCTCCCCGGCGGGCGCGCCCGCCTCGATGCCGATCCGGTGGATGCCGTGGTGGGCGAGGAGCTTGCTCTCGATCGCCGTGAGCGTGTCCGAGTGCTCGCGCAAAAACGCCTTCGCGTTCTCCCGCCCCTGACCAATGCGCTCGCCGGCGTAGGAGTACCAGGCTCCGCTCTTTTCCACGACGCCGGCCTCGACGCCGAGATCGAGCACCTCGCCGGCCTTGGAGATGCCTTCGTTGTAGAGGATGTCGAACTCAGCTTCCCGGAACGGCGGCGCCATCTTGTTCTTGACGACCTTCACCCGCGTGCGGTTACCGATCACGCCGTCGTCTTTCTTGATCGAGCCGATGCGCCGGATATCCATCCTGACCGAGCAGTAAAACTTCAGCGCATTGCCGCCCGTGGTCGTCTCCGGGCTGCCGAACATCACGCCGATCTTCATGCGGATCTGGTTGATGAAGATCACCGTGGTGTTCGAGCGTGCGATCGCGCCCGTGAGCTTTCGCAGCGCCTGACTCATGAGCCGCGCCTGAAGGCCCACGTGCGAGTCGCCCATCTCGCCCTCGAGCTCGGCCTTGGGCGTGAGCGCCGCGACCGAGTCGATCACCACGACGTCGAGGGCGTTCGAGCGCACCAGCATGTCGGCGATCTCGAGCGCCTGCTCGCCGTAGTCAGGCTGGGAGACGAGCAGCTCGTCGGTCTGCACGCCGAGCTTCTTGGCGTAGCCCACGTCGAGGGCGTGCTCCGCATCCACGAAGGCAGCGACCCCGCCGCGCTTTTGCGCCTCGGCGACGGCGTGGAGCGTAAGCGTGGTCTTACCGCTCGATTCGGGTCCGTAGACCTCGAGGACGCGACCGCGCGGCAGCCCACCTACGCCGAGCGCGACATCGAGGCCGAGTGAGCCCGAGGGGATGACCTTGACCTCTTGGGCGATGGGCTCCTTGCCCAGCTTCATGATGGAGCCCTTGCCGTGCTGCTTTTCGATGGCACTTACGGCGAGGTCGATCGCCTTTTCGCGCTCGGTCTTGGCGTCTGCGTCCTTGCTTTGGGCCATCGCTGTCACTCCTCGTCGTCCTGGCACAGGCGTTCGCGCTCGTGCGCGAAATCCGGCCGGTTTTCATCGGGTTCGGGCAGTTGGGCGCCCCCGGGGGCTGCGGTGGAGCCCCGCGCGTGCGCCGCGCCTTCCCCCCTTTTCTACCGCCTAGGTCTGACGCTCGCCCTTGGATCCGGGTGCCTCGAGCGGAAAAATCGCCCGCTCCACGTACTCGGATCCTTTTGATTTCATTTTACTTTCGAACACCACGACAGAATCGATCCAGCTTTTACTGAACTCCTGTTCAGAGCTGTCTTCGAGGAGGCTCGTGATGTTTCCGGGGCGCCTTAACCGGGCCATGGTCACGTGGGGATGGAAGGGGCGCGCTTCCGCGGGAAAGCCGAGCCGCTCGGCCGTGGCATCGACCCGGGCGGCGAGGTCGGCGATCCGCCCACCGGGATCGCGCGCCCCCGCCCACAAAACGCGTGCCCGCCGCTGCGTTGGAAACGCGCCCAGGCCAGCGTTTTCGATCTCGAACGCCGTCGCGCCAGCGAGCGCCGGCCGGAGTTCGTCCCCGATCGCGCCGATCATGGGGAACTCGGTCCATCCCAGAAATTTCAGGGTGATGTGGTAGTTCGCCGGCGGCACCCACGCGGGCGACAGACCCTCATCACGGATCGGCTCGTGAAGCGCGCGAGCAGCACCTGCGATCGCCTCGGCCGCAGCCACCGAGATCCGCACGCCCACGAACAGCCGGATGTGTCCGTCCGGGTCAGCCATCGTCACGCCCCGCTTGCGCTGCGGCGTCAAGGCACAGCTTGAGTGCCCAATACGCCGAAATGGTTTGGATCTGATCGCGCGCGCTGGGCCACATCAGCCGCTTGGTGCGCTCTGTGCCCCGCCCGGCCACCGCGAGCCACACGAGGCCCACGGGCTTTTCGTCAGTACCCCCACCGGGCCCGGCCACGCCGGTCACGGCCACGGCAATGTCCGCCCCCGTCCGGTCCCGCGCCCCCCTCGCCATCTCGAGCGCGCACGCCTCACTCACCGCCCCGTCGCCCGCGAGGGTCTCCTCGGCCACACCCAGCTGGCGCACTTTCTCACCATTGGCGTACGCGATCGCGCCGCCCAGAAAATAGGCAGACGATCCGGGCGCTTGGGTGATGAGCGAGCCCACGAGACCACCGGTACAGGACTCGGCCACCGCAACCGTCATTCCCCGCGCCGACAGCGCTTCACCGAGCACCCCGGGTAGTGAATCATCGTCAGTGCCGAACAGGTAGGAGCCGATGCGCTCGCGGATGCCTGCGTCCAGGATTTCCAGCACCTCCTGAGCGCGCCCCGGGTCGGGATCTCGCACCACGACTTTGACGTGGACCTCGGGGAACTGGACCTGAAAGTGGACGCTCGCACCCGAATACGCGTCAGCGAGGCCCGATACGGCCGATGCGACCAGGGACTCCCCCTTGCCGAAGGTCCGATAGCGGCGGCGCGCGATGTGCTCCGCGCCACCCTCGCGCCCATCCCGGAGGGCGCGGACCCGATCGCCAACCCCGGCCTGATAAATCGCCTTCAGCTCCCGCGGGAATCCCGGCATGAACACGAGCGGGGTCCCACCCAACACGATCTCGAAGCCCGGAGCCGCCCCGGCCGGATTCTCGTACACGCGAGCGCCCCTCGGGGTGCGCACTTGTCGTAAATTGGTGTCCGTGACCGGGTATCCCAGCGCTTGGTACCTCGCGCGCATCGCCTCGAGCGAGCGCTCGTGGATCTCGGGCTCCGCGCCGGCGATCGCTGAGGCGACGTCCACCGTAAGATCGTCCTCCGTGGGGCCCAGCCCGCCGGAGACGAGCACGAGCTCGGCGCGTCGGGCCGCCGTCTCCAACGCCGCGCGCATGTCCGCCTCGTGGTCGCGCACGCTCGTCATCCACGCCACCGTCACGCCGACCGCCCACAGCTCGGCGGCGAGCCAGGAGGCGTTCGTATCCGCGATCTCGCCCCGGCAGATCTCATCGCCGATCGTGACGATTTCGCAAAACACGGCGGGATGGTACACCCTCGCCGGCCAACCCCAAACGTTGACGCGCCGTTTTGCGCTCACTTAATCTTCGGGTTACCGGCTGCCAGCCTCGCCCGAATGCCACCCACGCGCGTCTCCCCTCCCCGATGCGATGAAGATCCGCTACGCCGCCAAAACCGACGTCGGAATGAAGCGCACCCACAACGAGGATTACTTCTCGTTGATCGAGGATGAGCAGCTCTTCATCGTTGCGGATGGTATGGGAGGCCACGCCTCGGGCGAGGTGGCGTCCAAGATGGCGGCGGAGACGATCAGCGAGTTTTATCAGCGCACCAAAGACGAGGAGGCGACCTGGCCGTTCAAGATGGACCGCTCGCTCTCCTACATCGAAAACCGCCTGGTCTGCAGCGTAAAGCTCGCGAACCTCCGCATCTATGAAACCTCGGTGCGCGACGTCCGCTACAAGGGGATGGGTACGACCATCGTGTCGAGCCTCGTGTGCGGCGACAAGCTCTACGTCGGTCACGTCGGCGACTCGCGCTGCTACCGCGTGAGAAACGGCAGCATCGATCTGCTCACGCGGGACCATTCGCTCCTCGAGGACTTCAAAGAGGCAAAGCCCGACCTCACCGAAGAGGAAGAGCGGAACTTCCCGCACAAAAACGTCAT
Source organism: Nannocystineae bacterium (assembly GCA_007133195.1). GTDB lineage: Bacteria > Myxococcota_A > Polyangia > Haliangiales > Haliangiaceae > SLNH01. The sequence goes on from SLNH01000386.1 coordinate 17,081, forward strand.
CACCCGGGCCCTGGGAATGCGAGAGACCGTGCAGGTAGACATCCGCGGCCATCAGATCGAGTCGGGCGATATCTACGTTTTGTGCTCCGACGGCCTGTCCGGGATGATCACAGACGATCAGATCCGAGAGACGGTCTCGAGCTCGAAGTCGCTCGAGCGCGCGGTCGCCGAGCTCGTAGACAGCGCCAACCGCTCGGGCGGAACCGACAACATCACGACCCTCCTCCTTCAGTGCCTGGCGTGAGCAGGGAGCCGACGCGGTGCGCAGGCTCTACAAGGTCGATTCTCGCGAGAGCCGTGTGGTGGCCACGGCGCGCTCCTCGGTGCACGACACCGAGGCGGTCTTCTCCGGTTTGAGCGGCACCATCGAAGCCGATCCCGATGGGGAGCTCACCGAGCCCGACGCCGTGACCCTCGCCATCGCGGTGGATATGACCACGGGAGACGCCGGCGACTTTTTGCGCACGCGCAAGCTCCGCGGCGACATCGACGTCGAGCGCTATCCGGAGGCCAGGTTTTCGCTCGCGCGCGTCGCGACCTTCGAGCGGGGCGAGCGCGGCGCGTTCGAAGCCAGCGGCGAGGGCACGCTCGCGTGGCGCGACCGGGAGGTCACACTCGCGCCCACGGGTCGCGGCACCCTCGACGAAGAGCACATCGCCGCCACCGCGACGTTCTCCTTCGACATGCGCGAGCTCGGCGTAAAGCCCCCGAAGTTCCTCATGCTCAAAGTCGAACCAGAGGTCGAGGTCACCGTCACCCTCGTCGCCTACCCAGACGTTCCGACGTGAGCGTCGGTCCCCATGTCGGCACGAGGGGTCGGCACGGGATATCCGGCTAGCGATCTTGGGGCGTGTCTCGACGGACAGAAGCCGGCCAGCGGCCGAGACGAGACTGGCGAGCAGGCGTAGGAGGAAGAGGACGACCGGCAACCTCTGAATCCGGTCGAGGAGTACGACTAGTGAGTCCCTGGTGCGGACACTAGGCATGTCTTGCTGCCGGCGGCCGATTCGCGTAACGGTTTCGGCGTGATCTCCTGCGTGAGAGCTCTGTGCGGATCAGCGGCGCTCGCGGCCATCCTCGTAACCGCTATCTCCTGCGACGAAGACGACGCGGGCGCCGGAGCGAGCGGAGGCTCGGGCGAGGCCCAGGGCGGCGGGGCCGCAGCCGACACTCCCGAGGCGACCGGCGACGATGGCGACGATACCTCCGCGTCCGCGACCCACCGAATCGACGACGTTCCCTACTACACGGCGGAGCCGCTCGCCGAGGGCGACCTCGAGGAGGCCTCGCTGCGGGAGCTGAGCATTCGGCGAAACACGATCTATGCCCGGGCCGGCAACGAGTTCGCGACGCCCTGGTTGCGAGAGTATTTCGAGGCACAGCCCTGGTACGACGGCGGCGGCCTCGACGACGACATGTTGACCCCCACGGATCGGGAAAACGCCGTCAAGATACGCTCCATCGAGCAGGCGCTGGACGACGCCGCGCTCGAGCGCCGCTGGCGCGTGTTATGGGACTCCGAGAAAATGCCAACTCGCCCGGAGTTAAGCCCTTAACTTTTTTCCTCCGCGATTTCGCACATCTGCCAACTCGCCCGTCCAACTCGCCCGGAGTTAAGCCCTTAACTTTTTTCCTCCGCGATTTCGCACATCTGCCGCTCAGCGACCAGCTCCGAGCCCCCATTCGCGCACGGTCGCCGCGGACGGTCGCCCCGGACGGTCGCCCGGAGTTAAGCCCTTAACTTTTTTCCTCCGCGATTTCACACATCTGCCGCTCAGCGACCAGCTCCGAGCCCCCATTCGCGCAACTTTCTCGAGCTCGGGCCGACAACGCAAGTATGCCCCGAGCTCCGACCGAACATCTACCTGGCGCGCTGCTCCATATCATCAGCCGCTTCGTCAATCGCGAAATCCGAGTTACCCAGGCTGCCGAAAGACAGTCCTACTTGGAGCGCGTCCCAGCAGCCCTCGCGGCCAGCGATCTGCTCCCTCTCTGCTACGCGCTGATGGGAAACCACGTGCACTGGGGCGTTCGACAAGGACATCTGCCGCGACGCTGCTTCTTTCAACGGCTTCACGGAGGCTTCGCGCGATGGCTCAATCAAAGGCAAAAGCGGCTGGGGCCACTATTCGCCGATCGGCCCAGACAGTTCGCGCTCGAAGAGGAAGGTTTCCCCTTCCTCGTTGCGTACATTCATAACAACCCGGTCCGCGCTGGTGTTGTTGACGACGCCGCCGATTGCGACTGGACAAGTCACCGCGCATACATTGGTGAGGTACCGCCACCGCCCTGGCTCGATGTCCACGCGGGGCTCAGCCTTTGCGGCTTTGACGCAAGCCCACGCGGTCGCAGCGAGTTCCACGATTTCGTGCGCGCCGCTGCGAGCCAGCCACGCGAATCGGCATGGAGCGACGAGTCTGTGGCGCGCTGCCGAACCCAAACGCGCGCGCTCCTCCGAGCTCCCGTGGAGGTGTGCGGGCGCATCGATGAGAGGCCGCACTTCTCGGTTCTTGCGCGTCCTTACGTGAATCCGCGACCACCACTCCGCATCTCGATACCCTGGGTCTTGAAGGCCGTCGCCCGCGAGCTTCGACTCGACGAGGAAGAGCTGCGAAGCGCATCGCGTCGGCGAACCGCCGTCGAGGGCAGGCGCCTGGCACTAATCGTATGGAGTCTTGAGGCGGGGCGACCGCAGGCTGAGATGGCCGCTGCGCTGGGAATCTCCGAGGCCGCGGCCAGCCAGCTCCTAGGTCGTCCCCGGGCTGTCCGCGCAATTCGCGAACGCGCGGGAGACATCGCCAAGGCGCTCCAGCGCAACGTAACCTCTCGAAATAGTGAAACAAACCTCTTAAGAACTTAACTCCGGGGAGGCTAAATTAAGAATTTAACTCCGGGGAGGATAAATTATTAAGAACTTAACTCCGGGGAGACTAAATTAAGAACTTAACTCCGGGGAGGCTAATAAGAACTTAACTCCGGGGAGGCTAAATTAAGAACTTAACTCCGGGGAGGCTAAAAATTAAGAACTTAACTCCGGGGAGGCTAAGGGGAGGCTAAAGGGAAGGCCACCTCGATCGCGTACGCGCCGTAGGCTGCGACTCAGGCCGGCCGACGCGCCGAGGAGGCCAGGGCGGCGGCTAACGCGGCGCGGACGCCGTCCAGGCCGTTCGGGTAGCGCAGGCGAAGGCCGAGTTCTTCCTGGAGGCGCCGGCTGGACACCTTGCGGTCCGCGGCGAACATCGCGCGCACGCCCGGATCGACGTCCTCCGCGGGGACCGCGGGCGGCGGCGCGAGGTCCATGATTTTGGCCACCTCCTCGGCGAACCGGCGCGACGGCATCGGCGTGTCGTCAGCGAGCGTGTAAACCTGGCGGGAAAGCGCGTCGGCGGTCCCGGCGGCCAGAATCGCGGCCACCAGATCGTCGACATGCACGCGGCTCACGTAGGCGTCTCCGGCCCCCACGATCCGGTACGTTCCGGCGCGGAGCCGCTCGTGAACCCCGCGTCCGGGTCCGTAGATCGCGGCGATCCGAATCGCGACCGCGGAAAGCCCACGCGCTGCGGCCTCGTCCAACACTGCGGACTCGGCCGTAAGCCGTCGCCGCCCGCGCTCGGACGCAGGCCCCGTCGGCGTGTCCTCGTCCACCCACGCCCCCTCACCCGGGCCGTATACCCCCGTAGACGACAGATACACGAGGCGCCGCGCCCTCGCCTTTGCGCACGCGCGCGCCAGCGATCGCTCCCCTTCGCCGCCGTCATCCCCCGGCGGCACCGAGTCCACGACGATCGCACCGGGCGAGATCGCCTCCGCGAGCGAGCTTAGCGAGCCCGGCTCGCGCAGGTCGAGCGCCACTGCCTCCCCGCCGCCGAGCCGTGAGCTGACAGCGTGCGCCTCGGCTTCGCTTCGCCGAGTCACGGTCACAGTCCCTCCCTCTCGCAGCACCCGCGCCGCGAGCCGCTCGCCGCTATACCCGCAGCCGACGATCACCCACGGGGCCGCCGCGAGCGCTTCGTGAAAATCTCGCGCCATACGTCGATCGTACTCCGGCTCTGCCATCAGGCGAGCCCCGAACCTAGACACATTTCAACACCCGCTCGCAAAGGCGGGCCGTCGGGTGCCACAGGTGCCGCGCCTTCAGCGCTGTGGCAGGGGCACGTGGCAGGCGCCGCCCGCCCCTAGGATAATCTGTGTGATTTCAGCGCACTAGAAGCGACGCCGTGCTGGCCCGCCCGCTGCAACTCGGGCTCCGCGAAGACGCCACGGATCGCCCTCGAAAAGGAAGCCCATGATGCTGAAAGCTGCCCCCGTTTTGGCCCTCGTATCGGTCGGTGCGCTCCTCGGCGCCCCCCAGCTCGGCCGCGCTGACGCCGACCGCCCCGCGAACTCCGATGAAAACGCCGGTGAAAACAGCACGGCCGAACTCGCGCCTACCCCTGCGATCGGTCGCGCCGCCGACCGTCTCGCGCCCACCGCCGATGAGCCAGACGAGGGATATGGGTTCGATAATCCGCAATCGACGCGCTACTTTTTCGCGCCAAACGCCCTGGGCCTGGAATCGGGCACGGGCTACTACCAAAACGCCTGGATCTTTTTCAATAACGTCAACTACGGCGTTACGGACAACTTCTCGATCGGCGCCGGGACGATACCGATGTTTTTGTCCGGCGTGCCCGAAGCTTCGCCGGCGTGGATTCTCCCGAAGGTGTCGGTTTCAGCGAGCGATCGGGTTCACTTCGCCCTGGGCGGCATGTTTGGCGGCATGTTGGCCGGGAACGACTCAATCGGCGCGGGCCTGGCCTATGGCCTCGTGACCATCGGGGATCGCGACAACAATGCGACGCTCGGCGCGGGCTACGGCTACGCCGCCGGCAGCGTGGGTCGCACGCCCACGTTCAACATGAGCGGCATGGCCCGGGCGAGCGACAGGCTGTTTTTGGTCACGGAGAACTACTACTTTCCGTGGGCGGACTCGGGGCTGATTTCCGCGGGTATCCGCCTCGCCAGCGAGGGCGCCGCGGTGGATCTCGGCGCCGTCTCGTTCACCCAACGCGGCGAGCTGTCCCCGGCGCTCCCCTGGCTCGGGGTCTCGATCCCGTTTGGCGGCTAACCCAGGCGACAGATGCGTCGTACCTGGGCCTTTAACGCTAGCGGCCGCCCATGCGGCCCGTCCACGCCTCGTATTCGGCGAGCCGCTTCGACAACCGGTCGAGGTCTTCGCCCTGCCGGGCCCGCTCCTCGGCGGCTACTACCAAGAGCCCCATCGCAGCCTGAAGGAGCTTTCCCCCGGGGAGCGGGAGGTTGGCGCCGCGCAGCGCGTACTCGCGGACCTCCTCGATCCGGTAGGCCATCGGGCCAACCTCGAGATACTCGCCGGAGACCTGGACCACGTCCTTGCCCACCAAGAGCGCGCGATCGAGCTCGCGGCTCGCCGGCGCGCGCCCGCCGCGTGCCTGCGCCTCGAGCCGGCGACGAGCGTCCTCGTAGACGTCGGGGCGGGTGATAGGGGCCTCGCGCGTGTAGCCGTGCAAGTGGTCGGCGATCCGCTTCGCGGCGTCGGGGCCGTCGGCCACGTGGAGCGCGACCTCGAGGTCGCCAAGGACCAGCAAGAGATCGCGCGACCGAGCCCGGCGCCGGCCCTCGGAAAACCGCTCGTGCGCGAGGTAGGCCATCCCGGCGCACACGAAGATGCCGCCCGGGATGAGCGACAGCGCCCCTGCCACCATACCGCCTGCGGCGACCCCGGACAGGACGAACGCCCCCCTCGGCGACCTTCCGACCAGGCCCACCCGGTCGAGGAGCCTCGCGTCGAGGCTGATCACAGGGTTGCCCGGGGGCGCGATCAGGAGATAGGGCCCGTCCACCCCGATTCCGCTGCGGGGTAGGAGCTCGCGCTGCTGCTGGCTCGCTTCGGTCACGACGGGCAACCCCCTAAAACCACGTCGTCAGCGTGGCGAGTCGACGCACCCATGGCAAGGGGACCGGCCGACTCGCCCCAAGCTCCCGCTCGCGGGGCCCCGTAAGCACAGAGAATCCCACACAACGAGGCGGATCGACGGGCTCACCGACGCGCACGCGCGCTCACGGCGGGCCTGCGGCGCTGCCGACGGATCGCCGCCCGCTACGTCCGTGGAGATCAGCCCCCGCCGCCTCGCCGCGAGGTGGCCGGGCGCACCTGGCGAGCGGCAGCGCCCCCACCAGGACCGGGGCGAGCGCAGCAGAGGCCGCGGGGAGTGGACGGCGCGCCTAGAGCGCGTAGACTTGGCCTCTGCATGAGCACGGCGAATCACCGTAAGTGGCGCGCGCGCAAGGTCGTCGCCGGCCTGATCGTGGGCGGGCTGAGCTTGCTTCTCGTGGCCCAATTCTTGGCCATCCTTCAGCCCGCGGCGGCCCGGGAGGTGCGGGCTGCCTGCAACGGGCTTCGACCCAACCCGGTAAACGACGAGCTTGGCAACATCCCGGCTCAGGCTCAGCAGTTTACCGCGCAGGGCCCAGGCGGCCACGAGGTGTCGCTATCCGACTATCAGGGTGAGGTCGTCCTTTTGAACTTCTGGGCGAGCTGGTGCGAGGTGTGTGAAGCCGAGAAGCCGCACCTCGAGGCTCTCAAAGAGGAGCTCGGTCCAAAGGGGCTGCGCGTCGTGTCCGTCGCCTCCGATCCCGAATGGGATCGCGTCGAAGACGCGTTGGGCGGCAGCCCGCAAGAAGCTACGCCCCTCGAGATCCTGATCGATCCGCCCGAAGGGGGGGACAACCTCGGCCGCATCGCCCGCGCCTACGGCGTCGGTGCCGTGCCCGAGAGCTTTCTCATCGATCGCCAGGGGACCGTGCGCCAGTACTTCGTAAATCGCCGCACGTGGGACTCGCCGGTCGCCAAGACCTGCATGCGCGCCTTTCTCGAGGAGTAGGCGCGACATCGGCCCAAGCCGCCGCGCGCCGCGATGCCACGGGGCTCGGGCGGCACGAAGCCGCCGGCGCGTTAGAAGAAGTAGCGAAAGCCCCCGGCGACCCCGACGTCGAGGTTGACGTCGTCGGCGAGCCGCAGGTGCGGAGCGACCTCGATGAACAGCTTGAGCGGCTCGGCTTGAAAGTCCATCGACATCCCGAACGGCACGCGAATCCCGCCCCGGAACGGATCGCCGCCCGACAAAAAGATGCCGGGCCCGAGGTACGGGCTCAGTCCCACCTGGCCCTCCACCACCGGCCCCAGGTAAAACAGGTAGTTTCCGTGAACGTAAAACCGGTTGCCCGACAGCACGTCGAGACCGATCGCGAGATCCATGGCCTGGTCTGCCGCGAGCCCGAACTCGAACGTCACGCCGGTCGGGCGCCCGAGGATGATACCCAAACCAAAGTCGCTCTGAGGCCTGGCCTGGGCAGGTTTCGCGTCGGCGGCGAGCGCGAGCGCGGCGACCGCGAAAACGAGGGCGCGGAGCTTCATCGTTACCTCCTCCGCGAATCCTAACGCAACTCGAGCCGCGTTCGCGCTGGCGCGAATGAGAATCCAGCCCGGCGCGAGTCACCAGCGAACGAGCCTAGGTCCCCCCCGAGCCTACGGCGGCAGATGGCTCCCGGTCCGAAAATACGACGGGGGCGCCGAAGCGCCCCCTTCCGCTCATGTGTGGACGAGACTCACCGGAGTTTCGCCCATGGCTTTCGTTGAGTCGGCTTTAGAAGCGGCCTCCCTTGCGGCCACCGTTTCGGCCTCCGCCTTTGCCGCCCCGGCCACCGCCGCCGCCGCCGGGGCGTCCGCCGCCGCCGCCGCC
>SLNH01000349.1 GCA_007133195.1 Nannocystineae bacterium
AGTGTGCGTTTCGAAGGCTTGCGAAACTTCATTTGACGCCCTGGTGCCCGACGTTGCCGTGGCACTCGATGCAATTGTAAGTCTTTACGTCGCTGAGCTCGATGTGCATCTCGCTGACCATTCCGTCGTGGCAACGGATACAGTTTTCGAGCGCGATGCGGCGGTTTCTCTCGTTTATGACGATCGGCTCGGGGAAATCGCCCGTCGTAAACGCATAGGCGTGGTTCCACCCATTCAGCGCCTTGGTGTACAGGCCGTCGATCTTGCCCTGGGGCATGTGGCAGTCGTTACACGTCGCCCACTCGCGATGGCTCGAGTGGTTCCATGACTCGAACTGATCGCGCATGACGTGGCAGTTCACGCACGCGGCCGGATCGTCTCGAAAATAGGACGCCCCCTCGCCCTGATGGAACGTGTAGCCGCCGAGGCCGATAAAAAGGCCCAGTACGATACACACCGCCGCCGATAGCGACGTAACCACCAGGGAGGACGGTCTCGGCATGATGAGCCCATACGGGTACCCAGTCGCGCGCCGCACTGTCAATGCTTCCCCCGGGCTGCGCGCAGCGAGCGCGCGCCTGCCGGCGGCGCGACGACCGCGGGATGCACGGCGCGATCGCTTCGTCGTCGCCCCCCGACAACGCCGGGCATGGGAAATTTTCTAATCCGGGCGGCCTCCCGCCCCGGCTCCCCGAGCGGCGCTCGTGACCGTTCGCCGTCGCAGCCGCAAACGCGGGTCGAAGCATCTCAAAAACCGACGAGCGCTCCTCGGACGCGTCGTCACCTTCGTCTCGGAACAGCGGTGAAGCGCCTTCGCATGGATCGCGGGACGGTGGCCGGGGAAGCTGATAGAGTCACGGTTTTTCTGAACTGAAGCTCATCCGAATTTTGCGCCTTCCTGCCACGGTTCGCCCACTAACCACCCGAAACTACCGGCTCGCGATCACGGGCGCCGCGCTGTCGAACACCGGCACGTGGATGCAAAACGTCGGCGTCCAGTGGCTCGTTTACCAGCAGACGGGCTCGGCGACCTGGGTCGGGCTCGCAACGTTCGCGCAGTTCATCCCGATGTTCGTCTTCGGGCCGGTGGGCGGCGCGCTCGCAGACCGGTGGAATCGCCGCCGGCTACTATTGGCGGCCCAAGCCTGGATGATGGGCTGGTCGGTTCTGCTCGCTGCGCTCACCCTGGCCGGCGCGATCTCGGCGCCCCTGGTCGTGGCCACCGTGTTCGCGCTCGGTATCGGCTTTGGCTTCCACGGCCCCACCTGGCAGGCGGTCGTGCCCCACCTCGTGCCCAAGGCCCAGCTCACCCAGGCCATCGCGCTGAACTCCGCCCAGATGTCGGCCGCCCGGATCGTGGGGCCCGCGATCGGCGGCATCCTGATCCCCCTCGTCGGCGTGGGCGGTGTCTTCGTTGTGAACGCCCTTTCCTACGTGGCCGTGCTCGCCGCGGTGGTGATGCTACGCCTGCCGGCCACCGAGCCGCCCGATCACGAACGCTCCATCTTGGGCGACGTAAACGGCGGGGTCAGGTACGCCTTCGAGCATCGAACGCTCGCGTGGCTCCTCGCTGCTGTGCTCGCCGTGAGCCTGTTTGCCGCCCCATTGGTCGCGCTTTTGCCCGTGTTCGCCGAACATGTGCTCGGCGGCGATGCGCGCACGCTCGGCATGCTCACGGCGTGCCTGGGCGCCGGCTCGCTCATGGGCGCGCTCGTCTTAGGCGAGCTCGGCGATCGCTTTCGCATGCCGGTGCTCGTCGGCGGCGGGCTCACGCTCCTCGGCGCCGCGACGATCCTGGTCGCCCTGATGCCGCTCCTCGGGGCGATGGCTGTGGCCGCTACCGCCGCTGCCGTGCTCGCGACCGGACTGTTTCGACTCGTCACGGTCTCGGCCAGTAACAGCGCGATCCAACTTCGCGCCGATGACCTGTTCCGCGCGCGCGTGCTTAGCCTGATGTTTCTCGCGTTCGGGGCCGGGTTTCCGATCGGCTCGTTGTTGGCTGGCGCCGCGGCCGACGGCGTTGGCGTGCAGTGGGTCACCGGCGCGCTCGGAGCCCTCGCCGTCGCCTCCGGTCTCATCATCGGCGCCAAGCTCGAGCGCCACGAACCGCACCCGCCCCAATAAAGGTAGGCACGCGCCTTGCCTTGTTCGGGGAGGGAGGCGCCCATGACAAGACGCGAACACGCTGCGCGAATCGACGCCCTGAGCAGCCGCTACGGAACCACCTTCGCCGAGGAGATCGGCATCGACGTGGCGAAAAACCAGCCCGCGCCGCTGTTTCAGCTGCTTTTCGCCTCGCTGTTGTTCAGCGCCCGCATCAGCGCGCAAAACGCGGCGCGCGCGACGAGGGCGCTCATCGACGCGGGCCTCACCACGCCGCACAAGATGGCGCAGGCCACCTGGCAAGAGCGAGTCGATGTCATCACCTGGCACGGCTACAAGCGCTACGACGAGAGCACCTCCACGCGCTTAGGCGAGCTGGCTGGCGATTGCCTCGAGCGCTACCGCGGTGACCTGCGCCACCTGCGCGACGCGGCGGGCCGCGACGTGTCCGCCGAGCGCCAGCGCCTCATGGAGTTCAAAGGCATCGGCCCGCTCGGCGCCGACATCTTCCTGCGCGAAATCCAGATCGCCTGGGACGAGGTCTACCCGTACGCAGACGATCGCATTTTGACCGCCGCAAAGCGCCTCGGCCTCCCCGCCGACACCCAAAAGCTCGCCGAGCTCGTGCCCCGCGAGGCGTTCCCGCGCCTGGTCGCCGCCCTGATCCGAGTCCAGCTGAACAAGGCCTACGACGAGTTCACTTAGGACCCGTCGTGTCCAACCTGGACTTCATCATCGCCGCTGCCCCGCTCGCCTGAGGCCCGCGCCTACCTTCGTTTGACTCGGGCTTTCATTCTCGTTTTGGGTGTCGGCCCGGGACAGGCGCGCCCCGCGCACCGGATAACGCGGAAGATCGCGATCCGACGCTCCCGCGCGCGGAGGCCAGCGCCTCAGAACGCAGCTTCGCTCAGCTCGCCGCACAGCGGGCACTGCAGCGCGTCTGGGCCTTCGCGAGCGCGCGCCCACTCGCGCTCGAGTCGCTCCCACGCCCGCTCGACATACCCCCGAGCGAGCTCCCGGCGCTCGCGCGCGCTTCCGCGAGAGGCCAGCGCACCCTCGATGCCCTCGCTGAGCTGGCGCTCGAACTCCACGAGCTCGAGGAGATCGACGCTGAGCCGAACCCGCTCGTAGATGAGCTCCTCGAGCAGCGCCTCCTCGGCGCCGATGCTGGCGTCACCTTGCGCGGCGGCCTCGGACAGCGATCGTTCGGGCGCGTCGCCGTCTTCGCCATCACCTGCGGGCCCGCGCGCCGAACGGTCACCAGTCGGCGCGCGCGGGGCAGGCGAGCCCGGCCCGGGTGCGTGCCCGTCGTGTCGCTTTCGCGCCATCAGTTGGGGGCCCCCTGCGCGACGAGCTGCCCCGCTTCGGACGTGGCCGGCCCCGAGATGACCTCGCCGCCTTGGGCGCCCCCGCCGTCACCAGGCCCAGAGACCGGCGCGCCGAGCTTGCCGCGCGAGAGCACTTCGCGCTGCAAATCGGCAAACAGCTCCGGGTTTTCCTCGAGGTGGGCCATGACCTTGTCGCGCCCCTGGCCGAGCTTGTTACCGCGGTAAGAGTACCAGGCGCCCTTTCTCTGCATCACCCCGGACGTCTCGGCCACGTCGACGACCTCGCCCAGGCGATTGACGCCTTTGCCGTAAAGAATCTCGAAATCCGCCTCCCGAAACGGCGGGGCCAGCTTGTTTTTCACCACCTTGACCTTGGCGTTCGAGCCGATGAGCTCCTCGCCCCGCTTGATCGGCTTCTTCTTGCGGATGTCGAGCCTCACCGATCCGTAAAACTTGAGCGCGTTTCCGCCGGTCGTCGTCTCCGGGTTGCCGAAAACCTGGCCGATCTTCTGCCGGAGCTGGTTGATGAACACGCCGCACGTCTTGGTGCGTGAGATGATCGCGGTGAGCTTGCGCAGCGCCTGGCTCATGAGGCGCGCCTGAAGACCCATGTGGGCGTCGCCCATGTCGCCCTCGATCTCCGCGCGCGGGGTGAGCGCGGCGACCGAATCCACGATGAGCAGATCGATCGCGCCGGTGCGCACGAGGGTATCCGTGATCTCGAGCGCCTGCTCTCCGCAGTCGGGCTGGGACACGAGGAGATCGTCCAGGCGCACGCCCAGGTTCTGGGCATACGACGTATCGAGGGCGTGCTCGGCATCGACGAACGCGCATACCCCGCCCCGCGCCTGCGCCTCGGCGATCGCGTGCAGCATGAGCGTCGTCTTCCCCGACGACTCGGGGCCGAAAATCTCGACGATGCGACCGCGCGGCAAGCCGCCGACGCCGAGCGCGAGATCGAGCGAAAGGGACCCGGTGGGGATCACTTCCACTTTCGGGATGTCCTGCTCGCCGTCCAGACGCATGATCGACCCGGCGCCGAACTGCTTTTTGATCGCGCGCACGGCCTCCGAGATCGCCGTGTTCTTCTCACTCTCCTGCTTTTCCTTCGACATGATCGGTCACTCCTTGCGAGTTCGCGTTTCGCGCGCTGCGTCTCGCAGGACCCGTGCCGAACGAAAACCACCCGAAATCACGACGACGGGCGTCCGGTAGCCGGACACTCCCGCGTCCGGCCGTCCGGCCTCCCGGACAGCCCGGACGAAGACTTTGGGTACTACTAGGACATCCCTGTCATATGGGTACAAAGTCGATCTGAAGGATCGAAGATGGGCGCTGGGTGCGGGGGCCGAGAGCCTTTTCGCCCGGCCCCGGTTCGCCCGGCCCCCGGCGAAGTTACGAGCCTGAGCCGCCGCCGCTGCTGCCGCCGCCGCCGAGCTTGCCCTTCAGAAGGTCGGCGAAGGTGCCGAGGCCCTGCGCCTCTTTGTGCTCGCGCGGCTCGCCCTCGCGGCGCTCGGCGTCCGCGGCGTCGGCAGCCGCCTTGATCGAAAGCGAAATCCGCCGCTGCTCGCGATCGATGGCCTTTACCACCACCTCGACCGTGTCGCCCAGGGACAGCGCTTGGCGCGCGTGGGACAGGCGCTTATTCGAGGGGATCTCACTTACGTGGACGAGCCCCTCGACGCCTGGGGCGATCTCGACGAAGGCGCCGAACGCCTCGAGCTTGACCACCCGACCGCCGACGCGCCCGCCCTCGCGCAAACGCGCGATCTGCTCCGCCCACGGATCCTCCTTCAGCGCGCGCATGGACAGCGAGATCCGCTCGGCGTTTTTCTTCGACCGAGGTGCCCCAGGCGCCTGCTCCGCCCGCCCCTGCTCTGCCCGCCCCTGCTCCGCCCGATCGATGGCGAGCACCTTGACGTCGACGGTCTGTCCTTCGCGGAGCACCTCCGCCGGATCGTCCACCCGGTGGTAGGAAAGCTCGCTCACGTGAACGAGCCCCTCGAGGCCGCCCAGGTCCACGAACGCGCCGTAGGGCTTGAGCGTGGTGACGGTTCCGGACAGCACCGATCCCGGCGCGAGGTTTTGCCGCAGCTCGGCGGCGCGCTCGCGAGCCTCCTCTTCGAGAAGCGCGCGCCGCGACACCACGATGTTCGGGCGGCGTCCACCCTCGAACTTGGTGATGCGGAACTGATAGCGCTTGCCGACGTGCGCCTCGGGATCTTCGGTATAGCGCTGATCGATTTGCGAGATCGGGCAAAACCCCCGCAGCCCGGCGATTTGCACGTCGAAGCCGCCCTTGTTCGAGGCGGTGACCAGCCCCTCGACGGGCACCCCTGCGGCGAAAGCGTCTTCGAGCTCCGCCGCCGCCTCGGGGCCTCGTCCCAGTGACCGCCGCAAAGCCACGGCGCCGTCTTTGCCCGCGGCGACCACGCGCGCCTCGACCACGTCCCCCTCGCTCACCAACGCGGTGCCTTCGTCGTCGCGAACGTCGTCTAGGTCGAGGGTCGCCTCCGAGCGGCCACCTAAGTCGACGAACACTTTGTCCCGGCCGATCGCCACCACGGTTCCGCGCACGGTGTCCCCAGGCTTCGGGCCGCCGCGTTCGGGTTGCCCCTGTTCGCGCTCGAACTCCTCGAGTAGCGAGGCGAAATCGTCCTCGCCCTGCTGTCGCTTTTCTGTCATCGCCGCGAGTTTAGGCCGCCGCGGGCCAAAGCGCGAGCGACGCCGGGGAATCGGCGCCGAATCGACGGGATCCCGGGGGGCGCCGGGAGCTGCGCCGGGCATGCCGGCACGCTAGCGAGCGGTTCGCGGCCCGGCATGATCCGTGGGAGGTTTGGGTCATGGATTGGCGTCCGGTGCTTTGGGGGATGCAAGCGGCGTCGGCGGCCGCCCGCGAGCAGCGGCGCGATCGCGAGGTCGCCGAGCGCCTCGAACGAGCCCGCCGGCTCCTCGACGAATGCTATGGCGAGCCCATCGACCTGGAGGCCGCGGCGCGCGCGGCGTGCCTGTCTCCGCACCATTTCCACCGGTTGTTTCGCCGCCACACTGGGGACACGCCCCACCAGTACCTAACCCGTCGGCGCACACAGCGCGCGCGCGAGCTCCTGCTGACCACCGAGCTCAGCGTCACCGAGGTTTGCCTCGAGGTCGGTTTTCACAGCTTGGGCTCGTTTAGCTCCCTGTTTCACCGCTACCTCGGCCGCTCTCCGTCCCACTACAGGAAGATGGTGGTGCAGTCCCTCGGCGTCCCGGGCCCGCGCCCGCTCCTCGCCCCGATCCCGACCTGCTTCCTGCGTGCGTTTTCCGCCGCGCCCACTTCGCAAGATCCGAGAAGCGACCGGCCGCGGAGCCCGGTAGAGTGCCGACGTCAACCCAACAAACGAGGAGATACGCCATGATCAGCAAGCTTTCGCACGCCACCATCTGGGTCCAAAACCAAGACCGGGCGCTCACCTTCTACCGCGACAAGCTCGGCTTCGAGGTCAAAACGGACGTCACCATGGGCGACTTCCGCTGGCTCACCGTCACGCCGCCGGGGCAAGACCTCGAGCTCGTGCTCATGACGCTGCCTAGCGAGCCGAGCGAGATGTTCGACGAAGAGACCATCGGGCACCTTCAAGGGCTGATGGCCAAAGGGGCCCTGGGCGCAGGCGTGTTCGGCACCGACGACTGCAAAAAGACGTACGAGGAGCTGTCGGCAAACGGCGTCAAGTTCCTCCAGCCTCCGACCGAGCGGCCCTACGGCATCGAGGCGATCATGGTCGATGACTCGGGCAACTGGTTCAGCCTCACCCAGGAAGGCGCGCCGCCGTCGTCGTAGCGCCGCCGCACCCCATCCTATAGGAAGCTGACGATGAGCGTGAGCTCCGTCGTCGTGTCGAGGCGCTGGGCCTCCGGCACGAAGCCTTCCGCGTACGGGATATCCAGGGGCGGCAGCGGCGCCGGGGACGTCCGGTAGCGGGCGCTGAAGCTGCCCTGAAAGCTGATGCCGTCGAGGAGCTCGGTGGTAACGGAGGCGGCACCGCGCAGGCGCGTGTCGCCGAAAGCGCCGACGTCACCCGTGGGCTTGCTGAGCGGGTTCAAGTTGGTGAGCGCCTCGCCCGTGAGCTTGCCCTCCGTGTCTTCGGAAAACTTTCCCACGTAGCCGAGAAACAGGCGGGATGAGTGATTGGCCACGCCGTCCGACTGCGACACGAAGCGCTCGTAGCTGAAATCATAGCCCATCTCCGCTGTGAGCTCGTGATTTTCGCCCCGGTAGATCTCGCGCCCGTACCCGACTTGGCCGCCGCCGGTGAGCGCGATCCCGGCGGGGCGATCCGCCCGCGCCAATGCCGCGCCGTAGATCGAAGCGCGGCGCGTCACGAACCGATCGTATCGAGCGTTGGCCGACCAGGCCTGGCTCGTCGTCTCGTCGCGGCGCACGATCTCGCTGTCGTCGTCGAGGACGCCGGTCTCGGAGCGATCCTCCCCCGC